>NZ_SWAW01000034.1:0-19803 GCF_005096345.1 Guyparkeria sp. SB14A
AGGGGTGGGACGAGGTCTCCTACCGTCTGTGCTCTTTCATTTGAGCCAGAAGCGTCTTCTGTCCCTCCACCCCGACAAGCCCAGTTTTTGACTTGCCGGGGTAAACATACAAGCGCCTTCAGGCGCGGAACACCCGGATGTGTAATTTCGCGGCTAAAGCCGCTCCTACGCCAGGGCGGACGGTTCGAGTTCAACCAAGGTCGATATCGAACCACTCGGTGACGCGCACCCGGGCGAGGTGGATGCGGTAGACGGTTTCGCGGCTGATCCGGCCGCCCTGGAGACTGACGCGGAAACTCAGCCGGCGACAGCGCGGTTGCCGGGCGAGCACCTCCATTAGCGGGGTGTCGGCCAGGCCGGTAATCGCACGACGCAGGCGCGGGGTGAGTGGGCCGACCGCCTGGGTCAGGGCGTCGACCCGGACATCGCCGCTCTCCAGCCGGACGCGGCGTTCCCAGACGCGCGTGACCCTGGGGGTCGGCCAGCGGCCGGCGACGTGCCCGCGCCACCCCTCGTCGAGGCGGCGCACCACCACCGGGTGGCCAGTATGCCGATGCAACGCCCGCGTGAACGATCCGGTCGTGGTCGCCAGGCGACGTTGCGCGGGCGGGAGGCGGAACAGCCTCTGGTCACCCGCCGGCCGGGCCGTGGTGCGGAAGCAACCCAGGGCAAACCGGCTCATGGCGCCTCGGGGGCAAACACGGCGGCCCGCCCTTCTCCGCGTGGGTCGCTGGCCGCCTCGAGCCGGCCGTCGTCACGCCACCAGGCGACCGCCTGCATGTTGCCAAAGCCGTCATTGACCTCGATTCGGTGCCCCATCAACTCGAGTTCGGCGCGCTGTTCGTCGCTTAGCAGGCCGGGCTCGACCTCGATGCGATCCGGCAGGTACTGGTGATGGATGCGCGGCCCGGTCACCCAGTCGTCGAGGGGCTCGCCGCGGGTCGCCGCCAGCACGCCGCCGAGCACCATGGTGATGATGCGCGAACCACCGGGCGTGCCGAGCACGCCGACCAGATCGTCGCTGCGCACGAAGGTGGGTGACATGGAGGACAGCGGTCGCTTGCCCGGCTGAACCGCATTGGCCTCGGCGCCGACCAGCCCGTAGACATTGGGCACGCCGGGCTTCTGCGAGAAGTCGTCCATCTCGTCGTTCAGGAGCACGCCGGTGCCGGGCACGGTCACGCCGGCCCCGAAGGGGTAGTTGATCGAGAGGGTCGCGGCGACGTAGTTGCCATCCGCGTCCATCACGGAGAAATGCGTGGTGTGCGGTCCTTCCGGCTCGGTGACCACCGGGGCGAGGCTTGACGAGGGCGTGGCGTCGGTGGGCGAGATACCCACCGCCAGCCCGGCGGCGTAGTCGTCGCTGGTCAGCCGTTCGATCGGCATGTCGACGTAGTCCGGATCGCCCAGGTATTCGGCGCGATCACGGTAAGCACGACGCATCGCCTCGACCCGGTAGTGCAGGCCCAGCACGGACAGGTCGTCCAGCTCGCCGGCGCGGCGCGCGAGGGCGTCATAGGTGTTCAGCATCTGCGCGATGGCCACGCCACCGGAGGAAGGCGGCGCGGCGGAGACCACCTCGAAGCCGCGGAAGCGACTGATTACCGGCTCGCGCTCGACCACGCGGTAGCCAGCCAGGTCCGAGCGACACCAGATGCCGCCGGCCTTGCGCACCCCGTCGACCAGGCGACCGGCCAGCTCGCCCTGGTAAAAGCCGTCACGGCCCTCGATAGCGATGCGCTCGAGCGTCTCGGCAAGGTCCGGCTGGCGAATGACGTGGCCGATCTCCGGCAGCTTGCCCCCGTCGAGGAAGATCGAGCGACTGCCCGGGTCGGCGGCCAGCACCTCCTCGCGGAAACCGGCCAGGCGGCGATACATCTCGGTGACCTCGAAACCCTCGCGCGCGGCGCGGATGGCCGGATCGAGGGTCGTGGTCAGCGGCAGTGCGCCGTAATCGGCGGCCAGGTGATCGAGCGCGGCGGGAATGCCGGGGATGCCGGCGGCCAGCGCCCCGTCGACGGACCGATCGGGCTGGGGATTGCCCTCGTCGTCGAGATACATGTCGCGCGTCGCCTGCCCCGGCGCCCGCTCGCGGGCATCGAGCATCACGTCGCGCCCGCTCGCCGCGTCATGGAGCAGGTAGAAGCCGCCGCCACCCAGCCCGGAGCTGTACGGCTCGACCACGGCCAGCGCGGCGGTAATCGCCACCGCCGCGTCGAAGGCATTGCCGCCGGCCTCGAGCACCTCGCGCCCGGCCGCGGTGGCCATCGGATGGGCGGTGGCCACCGCGGCCTGCCCCGGTGACGTGGCGCTCGCCTGCACGAGCCCCCACGGCAGGAGAACGAGAACGATCGCGAGCCGGCGCAAGGCGTTCATGCTCAGCCCCCGCCGATCGCCTGGACGATCTCGACCCGGTCACCGTCGGCGACCACCGCACTGGCGTGCTCGGCGCGGGGGCGGATCTCGCCGTTGACCTCGATCGCGTAGCGCTTGCCGCTGGTGCCGGCGAGCGTGACCAGCGCCTCGAGCGTGGTGCCCTCGGGCACGTCGCGCGGCTCGCCGTTGAGTTCGATGCGTACCGTCGATTCAGCCATCCTGATTCCCCTCCACCGCCGGAACCGCCGCCCCGGCGCGATTGTCTCTACTGGTAGACTCCGGGACCGGCCGCCAGCCGGTCCCATCCAATTGTTCGAAGCCGACACCCATGAGCGAAACACCCTGGAGTGCAACACCTCGGGCCGCCTCCCCTGCGTCCCTCGCCCTGCCGTGGAGCGAGATCGACACCGTGCTGCTCGACATGGACGGCACGCTGCTCGACCTCGACTTCGACGCCCGCTTCTGGAAGGAGCACTTCCCGCGGCGCTACGTCGAACTGAGCGGGCTGGCCGAGCCCGAGGCGATGGCGCGCCTCAATGCCCGTTTCGAGGGCCTGCGCGGCCAGCTGGCCTGGTACTGCCTGGACGACTGGCACCGCGCGCTGGCGCCCGATTGCCGCAACGAGCTCGATCTCGTCGCCCTCAAGCGCGAGCTGGCCCACCACATCCGCTACCGCCACGGCGTACCCGATTTCCTCGAGCGCCTGGGCGTAGCGGGCAAGCAGCGCGTGCTGGTGACCAATGCCCACCCGGCCAGCGTCGATCTCAAGTTCGAGCGGGTCGATCTCGCCACGCGACTCGACCGCCTGTTCAACGCCCACGAGATCGGGGCGGCCAAGGAGTCGCCCCGCTTCTGGGACCGACTGGCCGAACAGTTGCACTTCGACCCCGATCGCACCCTGCTGGTCGACGACAACCTGGTGGCGCTGGCCGCCGCCGAGGACTTCGGCATCCGCCACCTGCGCGCGATCACGCTGCCCAACAGCCGCGGCGAGGCGATGGACACCGCGCCGTTCGAGCCGCTGGATGATTTCCTGGCCGCGACGGCGGTTCTGGCCGGCCGATAACGACGGCGAAAGCCTCGCCCCAAGGCTCCGTAGGAGCGGCTTTAGCCGCGAAAGGTCGCGACAGACACTTGGCATTCGCGGCTAAAGCCGCTCCTACAGAGGGCGTCGCGCGCCCCTCTTATTCGCCCTCGCTCGGCGGGACGTAGTCCTCGGGCTTGTCTTCCTTGCCCTCGAACAGGAATTTCTCCATCTCGCGGACCAGGAATTCGCGCGCCTTGGGGTCGATCGGCGTCAGGCGGTACTCGTTGATCAGCATGGTCTGGTGGCCCAACCACTGCTGCCAGGCCGCCTTGGAGATGTTGTTGTAGATGCGCTCGCCCAGCTCCCCCGGGTACGGCGGCTTGGGCAGGGCCTCGGCCTCGCATTGCAGGCGCTGGCAGAAGACGGTGCGGTCAGTCATGAAAACCTCGTTCGCGG
This sequence comes from Guyparkeria sp. SB14A, assembly GCF_005096345.1. Taxonomy (NCBI): domain Bacteria; kingdom Pseudomonadati; phylum Pseudomonadota; class Gammaproteobacteria; order Chromatiales; family Thioalkalibacteraceae; genus Guyparkeria; species Guyparkeria sp. SB14A. The sequence continues at coordinate 3,860 of NZ_SWAW01000034.1, forward strand.
CTCGAATGCATGGTGTGCGGCGATGATAACAGTGCCCCGCCGCCGGCGTTGAGGTTGGCCGGGTCGTCAGCCATCACCGAGCGAGGCGCGCCGCCGCTCGCGGATCAGGCGCTGGACGGGGGCCGGCAGACCGACCGGCGGGGCATCCGCCAGCCGCTCCGGGCGATGCCACTCGCCCTGCCCCTCGGCAAGGCCGCCGTGCTCGACCGTCACGCCCAGCACCTCGGCGTCCAGCTCGAAATGGCTGAACACGTGGCGCAGGAAACCCAGGTGGTGCCACTCGCCCTCTCGATGCAGACCCAGCCGGGCAATCCGCTCGTCGGCATCCTCGGCCCGCTCGACGATGGGCGGGCAGGCCAGCCCGCCCCAGATGCCGGTGGCGGGGCGCTTTTCCAGCAACAGCCGACCCTCGCCGTCCTCCAGCCACAGCAAGACGCGCCGGCGCACCGGCTTGGGCTTGCGTTGCCGGCGAACGGGCAACTCGCCCTGCCGATCCTGTCGTCGGGCCTCGCAGTCCTCACTGACCGGGCAGACAACGCAGCGTGGCTTGCCACGGCGACAGACGGTGGCGCCCAGGTCCATGATCGCCTGGGTGTAGTCGGCGGCACGGGTCGCGGGGGTGTGCTCGTCGGCCAGCGCCCACAGCCTGCGCTGCGTGGCGGCGGTTTCCTGCGGGGTGTCGATGGCGGCGTGCCGCGCGAGCACCCGCTTGACGTTGCCGTCCAGGATCACCGCACGGCGATCGAAGGCCTGGGCGACGATCGCCGCGGCGGTGGACGGGCCCACGCCCGGCAGGTCGGCCCAGCCGTCGACCGTCTCGGGCACGCCCGATTCCGCCAGGCGGCGCGCGGCGGCATGCAGGTTGCGGGCACGGGCGTAGTAACCCAGTCCCGACCAGAGCGAGAGCACGTCATCCGCCTCGGCCGCCGCGAGCGACTCAATATCGGGGAAGCGCGCCATGAAACGCTCGAAATACGGGATGACCGTGGCGACCTGGGTCTGCTGGAGCATGATCTCCGAGACCCACACCCGGTAGGGCGTGCGCGGGTGCTGCCACGGCAGGTCATGCCGACCGTGGTCGTCGAACCAGGCCAGCAGACGTTCGGCGAACGGGGCCGTCACGGTCCGCGGCGGGGCCGTTTGCCCGGTCGCGTGGCAGGCGATCGCTCCCGACTCACAGGCCGAAGCCCTTGAGCAGTTCCTTGACCGGCGCGGCATCGTCGCCGAGGCGCTTGTCGATCTCTTCCTCGACGCGAGTCTTGACCTCGCCCTTGGCCGCCTCGCGGGCCAGCGCCTCGAGGTCGAGCGAGATGGACGGATCGGCAAAGCTGCCCTGGATGCGAATCGGCACCGGCACCTGCTTGAGGCGCTCGAGCTCCTTGCCGCCCTGGCCGGTGGCGGTGTTCACGACGGTCGCGGTGACCTGGTAGTCGATCTGCTCGCGCGGCAGGTCGACCTCGCCCTTGCCGGCCACCCGCAGCAGCGGCGAGGCGCCGGCAAGATCGTCGTTGCGCACCACGCCGTTGCGGATGGTGGCCGTGCCGGTGATCGAGGTGAAGTCGGTGGACAGCTCCTCGGGTTCCGGCTCGGTCTTGCCCTCCAGGCGCGCCTGGGCCCGACGCAGCAGGTAGCCGATGTCGAAGCCCTTGATCTTGCCGTCGCGCAGGGCCATGTCCGCGGTACCGTCCAGGCCCGCCTTGAGCTGGTCGACCCGCTTGCCCTGGGTGGTGACGTCGAAGGCGACGTCGCCGCGACCAAGCAGTCGATCCTCGTCCATTACCGCGGTGAGCAGCGGCTGCAGCGCGACGCCCTGCACGCGCCCCTTGCCGGCGTAGCTCGGCACCTCGCCGCGCACGTCCAGCGCACCGCTGGCGTTGATCGAGCCGTCGAAGGCCTTGGCGGCCAGCTCCGCCAGTCGCAGCTGGCCGCCGGCGGCGGTCAGGTGCACCACCGGGCTGGTCAGGCGATAGTCCTCGTAGCGCAGGCTTTCCAGTTGCAGGCGGGCATCCAGGTTGAGCCCGCGCAGGGTCTCGACCGGCAAGTCGATCTCCGCGGTCTTGGCCGCGGCCTGACCCGACCCACTGCCACCGGACGACTCGCCGCCGTCCGTCTCTCCCGGGGCCTTGTCACCCGCGGCCTTCGGGGCGAGGTAGGGATTGACGTCGAGCTCACCGCCCTCGAGGCGCGCGAACAGGCGACCGGTCTCGAGGTTGTCGATGCCGGCACGCCCGGTCAGTGCGTTGCCGTCGAGCGTGACCCGCAGGTCGTCGAGCATCGCCCGCGACGGGGTGACGTCGATATGGCCGGAGAGCGCGACCTCGCGCAGGGCCTCGGCGGAGCGCATCTCGGGCAGGGTGATCCCCAGCCGATCGGCGAGCACGCGCGGATCGAAGGCCGCGACCTCGATCGGGCCGGCGGCGACCAGCTCACCGCTGTCGAGGCCGCTGACGTCGAGCCGACCGTTGGCCACGACCGGGTCGGAGGTCAGTTCGAGGTCGTCGATGGTCGCGGTCCCGGCCTGCATGTCCGCGGCCAGGGCGGCACTCGCCGCGACCTGCAGGGTCTCGCTCATCTCCGGCAGCCCCTTGAGGTCGGCCTCGATGCTGAGGCGCGGCAGCTCGTAGCGCCCGGCGGCCCAGTCGGCCTCGAGCACGGTCTCGAGACGGCTTTCCAGATAGGTGAGCGGCCCAACCGCCTTGCCGTTGAGATCCAGCACCACGCCGTCGAGCCGCGCCTGCGATTTCGCCAGGCGCACGTCGGCCTTCTCGACCTGCAGCATGGCCTCGATGCGCTCGGGCAGACCGGCCTCGCCGCCCGTCTCGCCCTCCTGGCTGGCGACGAGGTTGAGATCGAGCCCCTCGAACAGCATGTCCTGGCGATCGAGCCAGATCTGGGCACGGGTGGTGAGATCGACACTGCCGCTCATCGGCGGCATGTCGGGCATGGCCAGCCGGAAGCCGGAAACCAGCTCGATGTCGGTGGGCGCGCCGTCGGCCAGTTCGCCGGTGGTCAGGTCCAGGCCGTCGATGGTCAGCTGCTGGCCCGCCTGTTCGTCGCGCCAGTGCAGGGTGGCGTTGCGGATGTCCACGCCGCCGACGGTAAGCACCATCGCCGGGCCGTCACCGTCCTGCGGCTCGACCGTGTCCGGCTCGCCGCCCGCGGTCTCGGCCGACTCGGCGGAGCGCTCGACCAGGTCGTCCCAGTTGCTGCGCCCGTCCTCGTGGCGGGTCAGGTGGATCTCGGCGTCCTCGAGCAGCAGGGTGCCGATCTCGAATTCCCCGCGCAGCAACGGCAGCAGCGCGGCCTGGGCCTCGAGACGCTTGACCGTGACCATCGACTCGGGCTCGAATCCCTCGGCATTGGCCAGCACCACGTCCTCGGTCGCCGCGCCCAGCCAGGGGAAGATCGTCACGGACAGGTCGCCGTTGAACTGGATGCTGCGCCCGGTCTGCTTTTCCACCTGGGCGGCGATCTGCGGCTTGTAGTCGTTGGGATCGAAGGTCAGGGCGAAGGCGGTGATCGCCAGGATGGCGACCAGGACGATCGCGGCGAACAGCAGGCCAATGCGCTTGATCCATTTCATGCGGGGGCGTCCTCGAGTGTCGTTGGCCGGGCACGGTTACCCCGGAAACCCCGCTGGCTAACGTAGCTCGGGGCGCAATCCGGGCCACAATCCGGACTAGGATTGACTCAGACTTTAGCAGACAATATGTCCAGTCAGACCGGCCGTCTCCACGCATCGAACCGGCCGGCAATGCCGACATACACCGCCAGCGAATCGACCGACCATGAGCATCACCGTCCGCCTGTTTGCCAGCCTGCGCGAGCGCATCGGCTTTGACGAGACCCGCCTCGACGAGACCCCGGCCACCGTGGCCGAGGCCTGGCGGCGGGTTACCGACATCGAGCGCCCCAGCAACACCCTGGCGGCCGTCAACCACGAGTACGTCGACCTCGACCACCCGCTCGCGGATGGCGACGAGGTCGCCTTCTTCCCACCGGTGACCGGAGGCTGAGCGCCATGGCCAAGAAACCGTCCGCCAACGACATGCAGCGCGAGATGCGCCAGATCATCTCGCGACGCCGCCGGCTGATCCGCATCTGGCCGGTGATTGCCCTGCTGCTGGGTGCGATGACCGTCGGCTTCTACGTCTGGGCCTTTTTCCAGCGCCCCATCCTGGTCAACCCGCTGCACGTGCTCGAGCTGATGCAGAGCGGCAACCTCGATTCGGCCACCCAGGCCCTGCTCGCCGTGACCGCGCCGATGCTGTTCCTGGCCGTGGGGCTGCTGGTGCTCCTGCTGCTGGCCTTCGTCACCGCCGGACTGGTCAGCGAGGGACGACTGATGCGCGTGCTCGAGAAGAACCTCAGCCGCTGATCCGGCCACCCGCCCCACCTTCCGTCACACAACCGTCAAGACCAACGCGTAAACAGGCACTTGGCCGGGTTGCCAAACACCCCGGCGTCGCCTAAATGAAACGGGTCGGGCATGCACGCCCACCCACCAGCGGAGGTCAGGTCATGGCGATCACGAAAAAGCCGCTAAAGGTGCGCCCGGAGTGTCGCGTCACGTTCAGCTATCGGCCGAACGATGGCGAGAAACACCGCGTCGAGGTGCGTGGCGATTTCAACGGCTGGGGCGATGAAACGTTACCGCTCAAGCGCCAGCGCGACGGCAGCTACCGGACCACGGTCAGCCTGCCGCAGGGCGGCGAGTACGCGTTCCGCTATCTGATCGACGAGGAACGCTGGGACAACGACGAGGCCGCCGACGGCTACGTGCCCAACCCGTTCGGCACCGGCGACAACGGCCTGTTGCGGACGTGAGGTTTGGCGGGGCTCAGCCCCTGGTGAGGCGCAGGCGCTGCAGGCGCATCACCTCGCGGTCGATTAGCTGGCTGTCGCGCGGCGGCAGCGCAGCGAACTCCAGGCCGTAGACCATGCTCTTGCCCACGCCGGGGCGACGGTTGCGCACGATGAATTCCAGGCGCACGTCGATGCCGTCCCCCACCTTCAGGCGGGCGGCGGGCACCTCGTCGCCGGGCTTCAGGTTCGGGTCCTTGTCACCCACCACGCTCACGGCACAGCCGGTCGCCGACAGGTTGACCACGTGACCCGAGGTCACGGCCCGCCGCCCGGGGGTGCAGAAGGCGAGCGTGCCCGGCACGTCCGGCGGCAGGTCGATGCGGAATGCCGCGCGGCGCTGCAGGCGCTGCATCACCTCGGGGTAGCCGATGGCGAGGTAGCAGTCGCCGCCCTCTTCCCGGGTGACCAGATCGGTGGAGTAGAACCAGTTCAGGAGACCATCGATCACCGCCTGCAGGCGCACCCGCTTGGCGTGCAGCACGTGGCGCAGCACCACCGGGTCGGGGCAGTCGAGCACCAGCCGACGGGCCTCGGGCTCGTTGCCCACCACCTGGACCTGGCCCTGGAAGTCGGGATCGTCATCGGGGATCAGCCAGACGTGGCTGCGGGCCTCGAACAGCCGGCCGAGCGAGCGCTCGATGGTGCGGGGGGCGCGGACGGTTTTGATGTCCTGATCGTCCAAGACCGATGACTCCGGGTCCGTGGGTTCGGCCGGGCGGCGTGCGCCGCCCGAGCAGTAGCGCCGACAAGCATACCCATTTTGACCTCACCCTGCAGCCGCCCGACAACCGCATGCCGGCGCCGCTCGGCGGCCGTGGTTCGGTTGCCGCCGGCGATCGGTTACTATAGGCGCCGATTTTTGTCGCAGGGCGGCTCTGAATGCCTGGGACGTTCTTCCCAACCATTCAAAGACTTCCTGTCTCCGATATCCCGTTTACCCATTCGACTGACACAGAGGATTTTTCCATGTCTGATGCCAAGCGACTTTCGCAGTACCTGGCCGAACACCAGCGCCAGGGTCGCGTCGATGCCGACTTCGTCGGCCTGATCAGCGACGTGGCCGCCGGCTGCAAGCTGATCGCCGACCAGGTCGGCCGCGGCAACCTCATCGGCCTGCTGGGCTCGGCTGAGACCGAGAACGTCCAGGGCGAGACCCAGAAGAAGCTCGACATCATCTCCAACGACGAGTTCACCGACATCCTCACCGAGGGCGGCCACGTCGCCGGCCTGGCCTCCGAGGAAATGGACGAGGTCTACGACCTGCCGGCCGGCAAGCACCGCGGCCCGTACCTGTGCACCTACGACCCGCTGGACGGTTCGTCGAACATCGACGTCAACGTCACCGTCGGCACCATCTTCTCGGTCCTCAAGGCCCCCACCGGCAAGGAGAACCCGACCGAGGAAGACTTCATGCAGCCGGGCACCGAGCAGGTCGCCGCCGGTTACGTCACCTACGGCCCGTCCACCATCCTGGTCCTGACCATCGGTGACGGCGTCGACGGCTTCACGCTCGACCGCTCGGTCGGCGAGTTCAAGCTGACCCACCCGAACATGACCATCCCGGAAGACACCGCCGAGTTCGCCATCAACATGTCGAACATGCGTTTCTGGGACGCGCCGGTGAAGCGCTACGTCGACGAGTGCCTGGCCGGCAAGGAAGGCGAGCGCGACAAGGACTTCAACATGCGCTGGGTCGCCTCGATGGTCGCCGAAGTACACCGCATCCTGGTCCGCGGCGGCGTGTTCATGTACCCGATCGACAGCAAGCACCGCGAGCGCGGCGGCAAGCTGCGCCTGATGTACGAGGCGAACCCGATGTCCATGATCGTCGAGCAGGCCGGTGGCCTGTCGATCACCGGCCCGGACCGGATCATGACCATCGAGCCGGAAAAGCTGCACCAGCGCGTGCCGGTCATCCTGGGCTCCAAGAACGAAGTCCAGCGCATCTGGGACTACCACAAGGAAGGCTAAGGCCTTCCGGACAGTTCGGATACAAGAAAGCCCCGCGGGTCATCGACTCGCGGGGCTTTTTCTTGGGGAGAGCAAAGAAATCAGAAGTCAGGGGTCAGACAGCGTGCGCACCGCACCCCTCTGACTTCTTCCTTCTGCTTTCTGACGTCTCGTCAGCCGTAGCGTCCCGTGATGTAGTCCTCGGTCTGCTGCTTCTCCGGCGTGGAGAACATGGTCGCGGTGTCGTTATACTCGATCACCTTGCCGAGGTGGAAGAAGGCGGTGTAGTCGGCGACGCGCGCGGCCTGCTGCATGTTGTGGGTGACCACCACGATGGTGAAGTCCTGCTTCAGCTCGTGCATCAGCTCCTCGATCGTGGCCGTCGAGATCGGGTCGAGCGCGGAGGTGGGCTCGTCCATCAGGATCACGGAGGGCTGCACGGCAATCGTCCGCGCGATGCACAGACGCTGCTGCTGACCGCCGGAAAGCGAGGTGCCCGGCTTGTCGAGCTGGTCCTTGACCTCGTCCCACAGGCCGGCGGCCCTCAGGGAACGCTCGACCAGTTCGTCCTGCTCACTGCCCTTGGAGACGATGTCGTGCATGCGCGGCGCGTAGGCGATGTTCTCGTAGATGCTCTTCGGGAACGGGTTGGGCTTCTGGAACACCATGCCCACCTTCTTGCGCAGGGCGACCTCGTCGACCTGTTTGGAGAGCACGTTCTTGCCCTCCATCATGATCTCGCCCTCGGCGCGCACCGACGGGATCAGGTCGTTCATGCGATTCAGGCAGCGCAGGAAGGTCGACTTGCCGCAGCCCGACGGCCCGATCAGCGCGGTGATGTTGTTCTGGTAGACGTCCAGGTCGATGCCGTGCAACGCCTGCTTGTCGCCGTACCAGAGCTTGAGATCCCGCACGGTCAGCTCGAGATCGTGGGTGGTCTCCTGGTTGAAGGTGACCGGGGCGCCGGGGGATGCGAGTTTGGTTGTCATGCTCGCCGTACCTGTCGTTGGTTGACGTGTGGGAAAAAGTGGTTAGGCCGGAGGAGCCTCTGTGCGAGTCCGATGACGTTCTGCGCGCCCTGAGCCTGGCAGCTGCAAGGCGACCGCCCGCCGCGGAAGGGTTGCTCCCTTTCCAAGGGCGGCAACACAGCAGATGCCTGGCTCAGGGTGCGCCCGCAGGGGGCTGGCCGGCTCGCCTGATAACCGTTTCGCCAGCCCAGAGCGATATCGGACTCGTACAGAGGCTCCATCACCAGCGGTGCTCGAACTTCTTGCGCAGATAGACCGCGGTGGCGTTGAGCGTGATCAGCACCGACAGCAGCACGAGGATGCCGGCGGCGGTGCGCTCGACGTAGGCCGACTCGGGCATCCCGGCCCAAGTGAAGATCTGCGCCGGCAGCACGGTGGCCGCCTGGGTAAAGCTGCCCGGGGCATCCGGGATGTAGGCGATCATGCCAATGATGATCAGCGGCGCGGTCTCGCCCAGCGCCTGGGCCAGGCCGATGATCGAACCGGTGAGAATCCCGGGCATCGACAGCGGCAGGACGTGGTCGCGCACCGTCTGCCAGCGGGTCGCGCCCACGCCGTAGGCCGCCTGACGGATCGAGTCGGGCACGGCCCGAAGCGCCGCGCGCGAGGTAATGATGATGATCGGCAGGGTCATCAGGCCCAGCGTCAGGCCACCGGCCAAGGCCGAGGAGCGCGGCGCGCCGAAGAAGTTGATGAAGATCGCCAGACCCAGCAGACCGAACAGGATCGAGGGGATCGCGGCGAGGTTATTGATGTTGATCTCGAGAAAGCGCGTGAACCGATTGTCCGGCGCGAATTCCTCGAGGTAGACCGCCGTCATCACCCCCACCGGGAAGGCGAAGGCCAGGGTCACGATCAGCACCAGCACCGAGCCGATCGCCGCCGAGGCCAGGCCCGCCATCTCCGGGAGCTTGGAGTCGCCATTGGTGAAAAAGCCGGTGTTGAAACGCAGCTCGGCGCGTCCTTCCTCGACCATCCGGTCGATCACGGCAACCTGCTTGTCCTTGAGGCGCGCCTTGCCTCCCTTGAGGTACTGGTCGACCGCGTCGTCGGCCAGCACCCACTCGGTCTGCGTGGTACCCAGCAGCGAGTCGTCTTCCGCCATGCGCCCGGGGATCAGGCGCAGGTAACCGCGACTGACCAGCTCGCGGTAGTCCGCCTCGACCGCCGCCAGCGGCAGTTCGGCGGCCCGCTCGTTGTAGTCGACCTCCACCTGGATATAGGCCTGCTGGAAGGCCGGCATGCCCTTGATCAGCATGTCGGCGAGGAAGAACAGCAGGAAGATACCGGCGGCGATCAGCGCCGACATCGACAGCCATTTCATCCGGGCGGACTTGCGATGGCGCTTCTTCAGCTGGCGGGAGATGTCGTCGAGGGACTGGGCCATGACGGGACCTTTCCGGTGAATCGAATTACAGGTTGTTGACCGCGTACTTCTCGCGGAAGCGGCGGATCATCACGACCGAGACGAAATTGAGCGCCAGGGTGACCACGAACAGCATCAGGCCGAGGGCAAAGGCCGAGAGCGTGGCCGCGGACTCGAACTCGTTGTCGCCGGTCAGCGCCGAGACGATGCTCACGGTCACCGTGGTCATGTCCTCGAGCGGATTGGCCGTGAGGTTGGGGCGCATGCCCGCGGCCATGACCACGATCATGGTCTCGCCCAGCGCGCGCGAGACACCCAGCAGCGTTGCCGAGACGATGCCCGGCAGCGCGGCGGGCAGCACCACGTGGCGAATGGTCTCGTTGCGGGTGGTGCCCAATGCCAGCGAGCCCTGGCGCATGGCCGTGGGCACCGAGCTGATCACGTCGTCGGACAGCGAGGAGATGAACGGGATGATCATGATGCCCATGACGATCCCGGGCGCCAGCGCGTTGTTGAACGAGGCCTCCAGCCCGACCGAGTCAGCGGCCGAGACGATCAGCGGGGCGACCGTGATCGCGGCGAAGAAGCCGTAGACGACGGTCGGGATGCCGGCGAGGACCTCGAGCACCGGCTTGGCGACGTCGCGCACCTTGGACGGCGCGTACTCGGACATGTAGATCGCCGCCGAGACCCCGATGGGCACGGCCACCAGCATGGCGATGGCGGTGATCATGAACGTGCCGGCGAACAGCGGCAGGGCGCCGAAGTTGCCCGACGGGCCTTCCGAGGCCTCGGCCCGTCCGGCGCCTTCGAGGAAGGCGTCGCCCGGCGCCCAGTTGGTGCCGGTAATGAAGTACCAGAAGCTTTCCATCTGGAAGAAGCGGATCGCCTCGAACAGGATGGAGAACAGGATGCCGAAGGTCGCGAGGATCGAGATCGACGCCGCGCCGATCAGCACCCACTTGACCGCCCGCTCGAGCGAGTCACGGGCGCGGAGCTCCGGGCGGACCCGGTTGAGGCCGACGAACAACCCGAAGGCGCCCAGGCCCAGCGCGCCGACCACGGCCAGCCAGCCGGGGAAGGCGCTTTCGAACACGCCCAGCACGATGGCCGCGAGCATCGCGACGACCACCGCCGGGCCGGCCGCGCTCAACACGGTGAACCAGGCGTACTGATCCGGCTGGGAATGCATGTGCGCCCCGCCGGCGCGAACCCGGGCGGCCTTGGAGCGACCGAGGAAGAACCCCAGCACCCCGAGGAATAGCACCCCGGCGAAGAACGTCATCAGTATCTGGTCGGTCTGCATGACAGCGTGTTCCGTCTTGTCGGTGGCCGATGATCCCGGGCATCCGGTCGATCGTCGGCTCAGGCGGTCGTATGTAGGCGGCCCATTATTGAGAACCTGGCTCCTGTTGCAAGCATTCGGTCATCGAAAGGCCAAACGCTTGCGACAAGGGAAACGCTGCACGATTCGATAGCGCCTCTGCGGGACCGCCAAGGGCCCAGTTGCAAGGCGCAGTCCGCCGCGAATGGCTGTGGCCATTCACAAGGGCTGCAACACCGAAAATGGGCCCTTGGCGGCCCGCCCGAAGGGGCTTGCGGGTTTGCCCGCACTCGGCGTTGGAGCCCCTCGCCGGGCAACAAGCCCGCCTTCGGCGCGGCGCCTTGATTGCGAACAAACCCGCAAGCCAGAGGTGCCATCGAATCGTGCAGCGTTTCCCAAGAGAAAGCCGGCAGATTGACCTGCCGGCTTTCCCCATCCCTGGGAGGGCGTCCCTGCCCCGTCCCTGGGGCGCATCCTTCGCTTACTTGAGATCGGACAGCTGAAGCTTCTTGCGCTCGGCAACCGACGTCTGCAGTTCCTCGAGCTCTGCCTGCGGCAGCGGGATCAGGCCGATGCCCTTGAGGTAACCCAGGTCGCTGAGCATCTTGTCGCTCATGAACAGGTCGACGTAGTCGGCCATGGCCGGGACGTCGTCGGCGTGGCTGTTCTTGATGTAGAAGAACAGCGAACGGGAGACCGGGTACTCACCCGAACCGATGGCTTCCGGCTCCGGCGCAACGCCGTCGATGTTCGAGCCGACCAGCTTGTCGCTGTTTTCCTCGAGGAAGGAGTAACCGAAGATGCCGAAGGCGTCGGTGTCGTTCTCGAGCTTCTGAACGATCAGGTTGTCGTTCTCGCCGGCGTCGATGTAGGCACCGTCCTTGCGCAGGTTGGCGTAGCCTTCGTTGCCGTAGGCTTCCATCTCTTCGGTCACGGCCTCGAGTACCAGCTCCTCGAAGGCGTCACGGGTGCCGGACGTGGTCGGCGGGCCGTAGACGCGGATCTCGCGATCCGGCAGCGAGGAGTCGATGTCGCTCCACTTCTTGTACGGGTTCTCGACCAGCTTGCCGTCGACCGGCACCTGCTCGAGCAGCGCCATGGCGATCTGCTCGCGGCTCAGGCTGACCTTGTCGTTGGTGTTGCTCTGGGCGAAGGCGATGCCGTCGTAGCCGATCATGGCCTCGGTGATGTCGGTGACGCCGTTTTCCTGGCAGCGCTCGAACTCGGACGGCTTCATCCGACGCGAGGCATTGGTGATGTCCGGGGTGTCCAGGCCGTTGCCTTCGCAGAACAGCTTCATGCCGCCGCCGGAACCGGTGGACTCGATGACCGGGGTCGGCCAGTCGGTGGTCGCGCCCAGCTCTTCAGCGACGTAGCTGGCGAACGGGAAGACGGTGGACGAACCGACGATGCGGATCTGGTCACGGGCGTGGGCCGTGCTGATGGAGGCGGCCATGACGGCGGCCAGGCCAATGCTGGTTACGGCAAACGGTTTCATACGGGAAATACCTCAGTTGGTTTCAACACAACGCGATTGAGGAAGTGGAGTCTGAGGATCGTTTGTGACAGCAAGATGAAAGTGTGACAACGGTTCGGTGACAGCGAAACAGAGACTGGTGAGAGGTGAGAGGTGAGAGCGGGATGGTGACGCCGTCAGGCTCGCCATCACGTCTTTTCACTGATGTCTTCCTTCTGACTTCTTCCTTCTGACCTCTGACTTCTCCGCCTAAGGCGGCGGCCATCAGGCCGCCGTCGGCGGCCGGACCCGGAACCAGACCGCGTACATCGCCGGCAGGAACACGATGGTCAGGACGGTGCCGACGGCGATCCCGCCGATCAACGTGACCGCCAGCGGCCCCCAGAAGGTGCTGGCGGTGAGCGGCACGAAGGCGAGGACCGCGGCCAGGGCGGTCAGCACCACGGGCCGGGCCCGCCGGATGGTCGCCTCGATCACCGCGGTGTGGCGGTCGTCGCCGGCGCGACGGTTCTCGTCGATCTGCCCGACCAGGATCAGGGTGTTGCGCATCAGGATACCCGCCAGCCCGATCAGCCCCAGCAACGCGACGAAGCCGAACGGCTGGTTGAACAGCGCCAGGGCACCGGCCGCGCCGATCAGGCCCAGCGGGGCGGTCAGGAGCACCATGAACAGCCCCGGGAACGAGCGCATGTTGAGCATCAGCAGGGTGAGCATCAGCACCACCATCAAGGGCATCACCACCTTGATCGAGTCCTGCGCCCGGCCCGACTGCTCGACGGTGCCGCCGATCTCGATGCGGTAGCCGGCCGGCAGGTCGGCGCGCAGCTCGGCCAGGTCGTCCCAGCTGGCGAAGGTGGCATCCGGCGGCTGGGCGCCACGGATCTCGGCGTTGACGTTGAGATACGGGGTCTGGTTACGCCGCTTGAACACCGGCAGTTCGGTCTGCACCTCGATCTCGCCGAGCTGCGCCAGCGGCACGCTGGACCCGTCGGCCAGGCGAATCGGCAGGCTCTCGAGCCGGGCCGGGTCGCGTGCCACGGCCGGCTCGGCCCGCACCAGCACCTCGATGCCGCGGATACCCTCGCGCAACTCGGTGGCCACCTGGCCGTTGATCAGCCGGGCCAGCTGTTCCTGGACCCCGACCGGCGTCAGGCCCAGCGCGGCCAGCCGCGCCGGGTCGAGCGACAGCGACAGGGTGGGCACCTGCCGCCCCCATTCCAGGTGCGGGTCGACCAGGTGCGGGTTTTCGGCCATCACGGCGCGCACCCGCTCGCCGATCGTCAGCAGTTCCTCGATCTCCGGCCCCATCACGCGGAACTGCACCGGCCAAACCACCGGCGGACCGTAGAGCAGCGGGTGCGGGCGCACGCGCGCCTCCGGGAAGGCACCCTCGCTGATCATCGTCTCCAGGCGGGCGCTCAGGGCCTCGCGCGCCTCGGCGTCGTGGGTGACGGCGATGATCTTGGCGAAGGCGGGATCGGGCAGCTCGGGGTTGAGCGCGAGGAAGAAGCGCGGCGCGCCGCGGCCGATATAGGTCGAGAGCGATTCGAGCGCCGGGTCGTCCTCGATCGCCGCGGCCACCCGTTCGGCCACCTCGCGGGTCGCGGCGATCGAGCTGCCCTCGGGCAGCTGGATGTCGATCAGCAACTCGGGGCGATCGGAACTGGGGAAGAACTGCTTGGCCACCCCCTGCCCCATCAGTACCGCCGAGCCGGCGAACAGCAGCAGGGTGCCGCCGACCACCCACCAGCGATGCGCGACGCAACCGGTGACCAGCCAGCGCAGTGCCCGGTAGGCCCGCCCGGTGTACATCTCGCCCGGCGACGGCTCGATGCGCGGCAACAGCTTCACGCCCAGGTACGGCGTGAACACCACGGCAACGAACCACGAGGCGATCAGCGAGATACCCAGGATCCAGAAGATATTGCCGGCGTACTCGCCCACGTTCGACTGGGCAAAGCCGATCGGCACGAAGCCGACCACGGTGACCAGGGTGCCCACCAGCATCGGCATGGCGGTGACCGTCCAGGCATGCCCCGCCGCCGCGATGCGATCGGCGCCCTCCTCGAGCTTCACCAGCATCATCTCGATGGCGATGATGGCATCGTCCACCAGCAGGCCCAGCGACAGGATCAACGCCCCGAGGGTGATCCGATCGAGGTTCTTGCCGGTCACCTGCATCACCACGAAGGTCACGGCCAGGGTCAGCGGCACGGCCAGCGCGACCACCAGCCCGGCGCGCAACCCCAGGGCCAGGAAGCCCACCAGCATCACCACGCCCAGGGCGAGCAGGAACTTGATCTGGAAGGTATCGACCGCGAGGCGAATCGCATCGGCCTGGTTGGTGACCTTCTCGAGTGCCACGCCGGCCGGCAGCCCGGCGGCGACACGCTCCTCGAAGGCCGACAGGCGCTCGCCGAGCGCCAGGCCGTTGACGTTGTCCTCCATGATCACGCCCACCATCAGGGCGCGCTCGCCGTTGTTCTCGACCATGAAGGCGGGCGGATCGGCCAATCGACGCGAGACCTCGGCCACGTCCGAGACGCGCAGCACCCGCCCGTCGATGGTCAGCGGGGTGGCCGCGATGCGCTCGATGGTCTCGGGCCCGTCGGCATCCAGTCCCGGCCCGACCCGCAGGTAGAGTCGCGGGCCGTCCGTCTCGATCAGGCCGCGGCCGGTCAGGCGGTTCTGCCCGTCGATGGCCGCCGCGACCGACTCGACGCTCAATCCCATCGACTGGATGCGGGCCGGGTCGAGGCGGATCTCGACCCGGTCGTCCTGCTCGCCGATCAGGTGGGCCTTGTCGACGCCCTCGACCCGGAGCGCCTCGCGCCGCAGCGTCTCGGCGGCATCCACCAGCGTGCGCTGATCCACCCCCGGCGCGGTCAGGGCGTAGAGCGTGAAATAGACGTCGGAGAAGTCGTCGTTGAAGAACGGCCCGGCGACCCCGGGGGGCAGTTGCGGGCCGGCATCGGAGAGGTGCTTGCGCACCTGGTAGAAGACGTCATTGACCGCCTCGGGCGGGGTGGCTTCCTCGAAGTTGATGCGCAGATACACCGACCCGGGCCGGGCAATGGTCTCGACGAAGTCGAAG
This sequence comes from Guyparkeria sp. SB14A, assembly GCF_005096345.1. Classification (NCBI taxonomy): domain Bacteria; kingdom Pseudomonadati; phylum Pseudomonadota; class Gammaproteobacteria; order Chromatiales; family Thioalkalibacteraceae; genus Guyparkeria; species Guyparkeria sp. SB14A. The sequence goes on from NZ_SWAW01000034.1 coordinate 18,965, forward strand.
TAGGGCACGTTGTCGAGCGCGCGCTCCAGCGGCTCGCCCACCTGCTCCTGCATCTCGCGGGCCGTCGCGCCATCCCAGTGCGCTTCGGCGAGCATCACCTTGAGGGTGAAGGCCGGGTCCTCTGCCCGCCCCAGCGAGACGAAGGCATACAGCCCGGCGAGGGCGACCAGCAGGATCAGGTAGAGGGTGATCGACCGCTCGCGGACCGCCAGCGCGGAGAGATTGAAACGGCTGACGACCGACTGGCTCAAGGCGCGGTCTCCTCGGCCTCGTCCCCCGCCCCGGCCGCCACCTCGTCGCCGCGGCGCGGCGTGACGGCCTGGCCGTCGTGAAGGCGATTGACCCCGGCGATCACCACCAGTACGCCCGCCGGCAAATCGGACTCGATCACGGCATAACCGGCCTCGATGCGCAGCACGCGCACGGATGCGGCCTCGACCCGGCCATCGACCACCCGGAACACCCGCGCCTCGTCGTCACGGGCGAAGACGGCACCGACCGGCACGCGCCGCTGCGAGATCTCGGACCGGAACGCCAGCGTGGCGGTCTGGCCCAGCGACCAGGGCCGTCCGTCGGCCGCGGGCAGGCGATAACGGGCGGCGAACGTCCGGCTGGCCGGATCGGCCGCGCCGCTCACCGAGTCGAGCGTGGCCTCGAGCTCGACGTCATCGCCCTCGAGATGGGCCCTCGCCGTGTCGGGCAGACCGGCGAGCCGCTGCTCGGGCACATCCACCTCGACCAGCCGGCCGTCGTCGGCCGCCAGCCGTACCGCCGGCTGGCCGGTGGCCACCACGTCACCGGCGTCGGCGACCAGCTCGATCACCACGCCGCCGGAAGGG
>NZ_SWAW01000035.1:0-18715 GCF_005096345.1 Guyparkeria sp. SB14A
CGCCGCCGCGTCGCCAGCGCCGAGCAGGGCGGGCGCCGCGCTCGCCCGAGGCCCTGGTCGCCGAGGGACTGATCCAGGTGGTCGACCACGGCCGCTCGCTCGACGGCGTGCTGCCCGAGCTGACCGCACGCGCCCAGGCCGCGCACCGCAGTGTGGTCCAGGCGATGAGCTACGAGGTGCTGCGCCACTACGAACCGCTGGCCTGGTGGCGCGACCAGTTGCTCGACCGCCCCCTCAACCCGCGCGCCGCCGAGGTGGGCATGCTGCTCCTGGTGGGGCTCGAGCGCCTGACCGGCTCCAAGCGCGAACCCTCGCGCGTGGTCAATGCCGCGGTGCACGCCGCCCGCGAACTCAATCACAACTGGGCCACCGGGCTGGTCAACGCCGTGCTGCGCCGCGCCGTACGCCAGCTCGAGTCCGGCGAGACGCCGTTTGCCAAGGCGCCGCCCGCCGTGCGGGCCCGCCTGCCGGACTGGCTGTTCGGGATGCTGGCGAACGACTGGGGCGAAGAGCGCACCATCTTGCTGGGCGAGCAGCTCGCCACCCATCCGCCCATGACCCTGCGCGTCAATGCCGCCGAGCAGAGCGTCTCGGCGTACCTGGAGCGTCTCGCGGAACAATCGATCGAGGCGAGCGCGACGCGCTTTGCCTCGCACGGCGTGGCGCTCGCCTCGCCGCTGGACGTCGAGCGCCTGCCCGGGTTTCACCAGGGCGAGGTCTCGGTGCAGGACGAGGCGGCCCAGCTGGTGGTCGACCTGATGGCTCTCGCCCCCGGCCAACGCGTGCTGGATGCCTGCTGCGCCCCGGGCGGCAAGACGCTGGCGATGCTCGATGCCGAGCCGGCCGTGCAGATGACGGCGGTGGATATCGACGTCACCCGCCTGGCGCGGGTGCAGGACAACCTCGAGCGCTCCGGCCGCTTCGCCGAACTGGTCTGTGCGGATCTCACGGCGCAGTCGATCGAGCCGCCGGGTCGTTTCGACCGCATCCTCGCCGACGTCCCTTGTTCGGCCACCGGCGTGATCCGGCGTCACCCGGACATCAAGCGGCTGCGTCGTCCCGAGGACCTCGACTCGCTGGTGCGCCGGCAACGCGAGATTCTGGAGCGGCTGTGGGGGCTGCTGCGCCCGGGCGGGCGGCTGGTCTACGCCACCTGCTCGATCCTCAAACGGGAGAACGCCAAGCAGGTCGAATCCTTCCTGCGCGACCACCCGGAGGCCGTCGCCGTGCCACTCGACGTCGACTGGGGCGAGCCGCAATCGGTCGGCCGGCAGCTGTTCCCCCAGGCCGACGGCCACGACGGCTTCTACTACGCGGTGCTGGAAAAGCCGGTGACCAACGGATGATCCCGGCCTGCGTGTCACGCCTCGGTTGGCTGCTACTGGTGCTCGTCGTCGGGCTCGGCGGTTCGACCCGGCTGCACGCGGACGCGCGGGTGATCAACGTGCACGCCGAGGTCCGCGAGGAGGCGCTGTTCCTGGACGCCGACCTCGAGCTCTCGCTGGGCAGCGAGGTGATCGATGCCCTGCGCAACTCCATCGCCCTGACCCTCGTGGTCGAGGCGGAGATCGCCCAGCCGCGCGAATGGCTCTGGGATCGTCCCCTGTTGAGCGACCGGCGCCGGCTGCGGCTGGAGTATCACGCCCTGTCGCGCACCTGGATGGTGACCGACTTCCACGCCCGCGAAACCCATACCTTCTCCCAGCTCAGCGACGCGGTCGAGTCGCTCTCGCGGGTGCGGGCCTGGCGGCTGGGCGGCTGGGCGCCGCTGGCCGACAAGCCGCGGCTGCTGGGCAAGTTGCGCGTGAGGCTGGACGTCAACAAGCTGCCGCTGCCGCTGCGTGTCCCGGCGCTGTTCGATGACAACTGGGATCTCGATAGCGACTGGTTCCTGTGGGGGCTGTCGGAGGTGCGTCGATGACGGGCATCGCCCGCCGCCTGCAGCGCTGGGTGCGCCGCGCGATCGCCCCGATCAGCGCGATGGTGGTCGTGCTGCTGCTGGTGCTCCTGTACCTGGTCTCCGACTCGCTGCGCGCCGTCGAGCAGCCCGAGGGACTGTTCCTGGCACTGTTGGGCATCAGCGCGGTGGGGCTGTTGTTCCTCGCCATGGTGGTGCTGTGGCACATCGTCCGCCTGATCCGCGATTACCGGCGCGGCACGCCCGGCGCCCGGCTGACCGCCCGGCTCGTGGTCACCTTCGTCGCGCTGTCGGTGGTGCCGGTGGCGATCGTGTTCTATTTCTCGCTCACCTTCGTCCAGCGCGGCATCGACTCGTGGTTCGACGTACAGGTCGAGCAGGCGATGACCGACGCGTTGTCCCTCTCGCAGATGTCTTTCGACGGGCGCATGCGTCAGGCGCTGGAGGAAACGCGGCGCGCGGCCGACGAGCTGCGTGACGGCGGGTCGGAACTGATCGCCCTGGAGCTCTCGCAGGTGCGCCGGACCACCGGCGCCGAGGAGATGACCATCCTCGGTCAGCGCAACCTGATCGTCGCCTCCTCCTCGGAGGACGCCACCAGCATCGTGCCCGCCCGCGCCGACGAAACCGCGCTGGCGCACGCCCGTTCCGGGCGGGACTTCATCGGCCTCGACCCCGGCGGGGACGGCGACCTGCAGATCCGGGTGGTCGTGCCGATGGAGGCCGGATTGACCAGCGAGGGCGGCAAGCGTGTCCTCCAGGCGCTGTTCGACGTGCCGGACGAGGCCAACCAGCTCTCCAAGAGCGTGCAGGACGCCTTCAACGACTACCGCGAGCTGGTCTACCTGCACACCTCGCTCAAGCAGACCTTCACCCTGGCGCTGACCCTGGCGCTGCTGTTGTCGTTGCTCACGGCCGTCTGGCTGGCGTTCCTCGCCGCGCGCAAGCTGTTGAGCCCGATCCGCGAACTGGCCGCCGGCACCCAGGCGGTGGCCGAGGGCGACTACAGCCTGCGGCTGCCGGTCGACCGCCGCGACGATCTCGGCCAGCTGGTCCAGTCGTTCAATACCATGACCGCCCGCGTGCGCCGGGCCCACGAGGTGATGCGCGAACTCCAGGAGCTGGCCGACAAGGAGCGCGACTACCTCGACACGGTGATCCAGCACCTGTCCTCCGGCGTGCTGACGCTCTCCTACGACGGGCGGATCATCAGCGGCAACTCGGCCGCGCAGCACATCCTCGGGGTGGCGTCGGACGAGCTGTTCGAGGGCTCGCTGCAGGCGGTCTGTCGGGCGCACGCGAGCCTGTTGCCGTTGTGCGAGGCATTCCTCGACCGGCTGGGGGCGGCCGGCCCGCCGCCGGGCGAGACGGTCGAGGCCCAGGTGCGCATCATGAACGGCAGCGGGCGCAAGGTGCTGCTGGCGCGCCTGGCGGCCCTGCCGCCCGATGGCGACGCGGATGCCGGCGGCTACGTGATGGTCCTCGAGGACGTCACCGCGCTGATCCAGGCCCAGCGCGACGCGGCGTGGTCGGAGGTGGCCCGCCGCCTGGCCCACGAGATCAAGAACCCGCTCACCCCCATCGGCCTGTCGGCCGAACGGCTGCGACGGCGTATCCTGCCCCAGCTCGACGAGGGGCACGCGCCGATCCTCGACCGCGCCACCGCCACGATCATCGCGCAGGTCGATGCGATGAAGCAGATGGTCAACGAGTTCGCCGACTACGCGCGCAGCCCGCAGGTGAGCCTCGAACGGCTCGACCTGCAGGCCCTGGCTGGCCAGACCGTCGAGCTCTACCGCGGCAACACGGCCGTCAAGGTACGCTTCCTGCCGGAGGTCGACGGCGCGGTCTGGGTGGAGGGCGATGCCAACCGCTTGCGCCAATTGCTGCACAACCTGATTCGCAACGCCAGCCAGGCGCTCGACGAGCGCGGTGCGGTGGAAGGGGAGCCGGTCGTGCTGCTCGACCTGCGGGTGGTCGGCGAGGCGGGACACTGCCTGGCCGAGCTGACCGTGGCCGACAATGGGCCGGGCTTTCCGGCCGAGATGCTCGATCGGCTGTTCGAGCCCTACGCGACCACCCGGCCCAAGGGGTCGGGGCTGGGTCTGGCGATCGTCAAGAAGATCGTCGAGGAGCATGCCGGGGCCGTGCACGCCTGGAACGCGTTCGAGCAGCCGGAGAACGACGACACGGCGGCGGGTCGCCGGCTTGCCAATCACGGTGCTCGCGTTACGATTCGCCTACCCTTGGAATCGGGGCGCTGTGAGGCGCGTGACAATCGCCGCCGCGAGGGCATCGATGTCGAAACGGGTCGCCAAGGTGGCGACCACGGAGAAACGGGAATTTCCTGACGAATGAGTATCGGACACATCCTGGTCGTCGACGACGAGAGCGAAATCCGCAACCTGCTGGTCGACGTGCTCGAGGACGAGGGGTTCACCGTCAGCAGCGCGGCCGACGCGGCCGAGGCACGCGGCTCGATCGCGGTGCGGCGGCCCGACCTGATCCTGCTGGACATCTGGATGCCGGGGATGGACGGCATCGGCCTGTTGCGTGAATGGCACGAGCGAGACCAGCTGGTCTGGCCGGTGATCATGATGTCCGGCCACGGCACGGTCGAGACGGCCGTCGAGGCCACCCGCTTGGGTGCCTTCGACTTCATCGAGAAACCCATCTCGCTCGACAAGCTGCTGCTGCTGATCGAGCACGCGCTCGACAACCGGCGCCTGGCGCAGGAGAACGCGGCGCTCAAGCGTGGCGAGGTCGATCCGCTCGACCTGATCGGCGACTCCGAGTACATGCAGGAGCTGCGCGAGCAGGCGAAGAAGATCGCCGGCCACGATGCCTGGGTGCTGATCTCCGGCGAGCCGGGCACCGGCAAGCAGGCGCTGGCGCGCTTCATTCACCGACACTCGGCCCGGCGGCACTTCCCGTTCGTCGATACCGGCGGCAGTGCGGTGTCGGGTCGGCAGAACGCCGCGGTGGAGCTGTTCGGCGCCGAGGAGGACGGCCGTATCCGCTACGGGCTGCTCGAGCAGGCCAACGGCGGCACGCTGTTCATCGCCGAGGCGGCCGACATGGACGAGCAGACCCAGATGCAGCTGATCTCGGCGCTCGAGAGCCAGTCGTTCTTCCGCGTCGGCGGCAACGAGCCGGTGCGCGTCGACGTGCGCGTGATCGCCGCCACCCGCAAGGACCTCGAGGCCGAGGTGCGCGCCGGCAACTTCCGCGAGGACCTCTACTACCACCTCTCCGTGGTGCCGGTGCACATCGAGCCGCTGCGCGAGCACCCCGAGGACATCCCGGTGCTGCTGGCCCACTACCTCGAGACCGCCCATCAGGTCGAGGGGCTGCCGCGCCGCGAGCTGACCATCGGCGCGCGCAATTTGCTGCGCTACCACCACTGGTCGGGCAACGTGCGCGAATTGAAGAACCTGGTCCAGCGGCTGCTGATCCTCGGCAGTGGCGAGGTGATCGACGAGCAGGAGGTCCAGCGCGCGCTGGGCCTCGCGCCGATGGACCAGGGCGGCGAGGACAACAGCCCGGCGTTGGTCTCGCTGAACCTCGATCTGCCGCTGCGCGAGGCGCGTGACGAGTTCGAGCGACGCTACCTGCTCGCCCAGCTGAAGAACGTCGAGGGGTCGATGACCGAGCTCTCGCGGCGCACGGGCATGGAGCGCACCAACCTGTATCGCAAACTGAAATCGCTGGGTATCCAGACCGGCGGCGAGCGTTCCACCGGGAGCAGCGCATGAAGGTGATCGTGCTCGGGGCCGGCCAGGTCGGCAGTTCCGTGGCCACGGCGTTGGCGACCGAGACCGACAACTCGGTCACGGTGGTCGATACCGACGCCGAGGCACTCAATTGGCTGCAGGAGCGGCTGGACATCCGCACGGTGACCGGGCTGGGCTCGCAGCCGAGCGTGCTCCAGGAGGCCGGGGCGGCGGATGCCGACATCCTGATCGCGGTGACGCAGTCGGACGAGACCAACATGCTCGCCTGCCAGATCGCCTGGACGCTGTTCCACACCCCCACCAAGATCGCGCGCATCCGGGTCACCGACTACCAGGATCACCCGGCGCTGTTCGACAATGCAGCGATCCCGGTGGATTTCATCATCAGTCCCGAGCGCCTGATCAAGGACTACATCGCGCGCCTGATCGAATACCCGGATGCCCTGCAGGTGCGCGAGTTCGGTGACGGCAAGCTGCTGTTGATCGGCATGGAGGTCGACCGCGGCGGGCCGATGGTGGGCGAGCCGATCCACCGACTGCGCGAGCTCCTGCCCGGCATCGAGACGCGCGTGGCGGCCATCTATCGCCACGAGACCTCGGTGCCGCCCGAGGGCGACACGCGCCTGCTGGCCGGCGACGAGGTGTTCTTCCTGGCCAGGAAGAGCGACATCCGCCGAGTGATGAGCGTGATGCGCCCGCTCGACAAACCCTACAAGCGCATCATGATCGCCGGCGGCGGCAACATCGGCGGTGCGTTGGCCGGCAAGCTCGAGGGCGATTACCAGGTCAAGCTGATCAGTCACAACCTGCGCCGCGCCCGCGAGCTGTCCGCCTCGCTCGATCGCAGCATCGTGCTCTCGGGTAACGCCTCGGACACCGAGCTGCTCGAGGAAGAGAATATCGAGGACATGGACGTGTTCCTCGCCCTGACCAATGACGACGAGGACAACATCCTCGCCGCCATGCTGGCCAAGCGTCTGGGCGCGCGGCGGGCGATGTGCATCGTCAACCGTACCGAGTACGTCGACCTGATCGAGATGGGGTCGATCGATATCGCGCTCTCGCCGCACCAGATCACCATCGGCGAGGTGCTTACCCACCTGCGTCGCGGTGACGTGGTCAGCGTGCATTCGTTGCGCCGCGGCGCGGCCGAGGCGATCGAGGTGATCGCCCGCGGCGACGAGACCACCTCGCGCGTGGTCGGCCGACGGATCGACGCCCTCGACCTGCCACGCGGCACCACCATCGGCGCGATCCTGCGCGACGACGAGCTGCTGATCGCCCACCACGACACGGTGATCCACTCCGACGACCACGTGGTGCTGTTCCTCACCGACAAGCGCCGTATCGGCGAGATCGAGCAGCTGTTCTCGGTCGGCTTCGGCTTTTTCTAGGGCCGGGCACTCGATCCGATGCAACTACTGATCGTCATCCGCATTCTCGGCATCCTGCTGATGGTCTTCGGCCTGACCTTCATCCCGCCGTGGCTGGTCGGGTGGGTCATGGGCGACGACAACCTCACGCCCTTCACGCTCAGTTTCGTCATCAGCGTGACCCTCGGCGGCGTCCTCTGGTTGCTGACACGCAACTACCGGCGCGAGATGAAGCTGCGCGACGGGCTGCTGATCGTGGTGTCGTTCTGGGTCGTGCTGGGGCTGATCGGCTCGACGCCCATTTACCTGCAGCCGGAGCTGGGGCTGAGTTTCTCCCAGGCGGTGTTCGAGTCGGTCTCGGGCATCACCACCACCGGGGCGACGGTGATCACCGGGCTCGACGAGCTGCCGCGCTCGCTGCTGTTCTATCGCCAACAGCTGCAATGGCTCGGGGGCCTGGGGATCATCGTGCTGGTGGTCGCCTTCCTGCCGTTGCTGGGCGTGGGTGGCATGCAGCTCTACAAGGGCGAGATGACCGGTCCGATCAAGGATTCGCGCCTTTCCGGGCGCATCTCGGAGACGGCCAAGGTGCTGTGGCTGGTCTACACCGGCATCACCGTGCTCTGCGCGCTGGTCTACAAGATCGAGGGCATGACCTGGTTCGATGCCGTCAGCCATGCCTTCACCACGGTGGCCACCGGCGGGTTCTCCACCCACGACGCGAGCTTCGGCTACTTCCAGAACCCGACCATGGAAGTCACGGCCATGATCTTCATGATCCTCGGCGCGCTGCCGATGGCCCTGCACTTCATCGCGCTTAGGCACGGCTCGTTGCGCGCCTACTGGCGCAGTGCCGAAGTGCGTTTCTTCGTCGGCTGGCTGACCGCGGTCGCGGTCATGGTGGTGGCCTTTTTCCTCGCCAATTGGCCCGAGGGCAGCTGGGTGGACACGGTGCGCCTGAACCTGTTCAACCTGGTCTCGTTCGCCACTACCACCGGCTACACCGCCACCGACCACACCGCCTACGGGCCGTTCCTGATGCTGCTGCTGGTGATGACGACCGTGATCGGCGGCTGCGCCGGGTCGACCACCGGGGGCATGAAGTCGGTGCGAGTCATGCTGCTCGCCCGCCAGGGCATCCACGAGGTGCGTCGCCTGATCCACCCGCACGCCGTGTTCGTCATCCGCCTTGGCGGCCGGCCGCTTGACCCGGGCGTGATCAGTGCCGTGTGGGCCTTTTTCGCCGCCTGGATGTTCACCTTCCTGTTCTTCTTCTTCGCCATGCTGTTCACCGGCATGGACATCGAGTCGGCGCTGGGGGCGGTGCTGGCGACACTGGCCAACCTCGGCCCGGGTATCGGGTCGGTGACCAGCAACTTCGCCGCCGAATCGGAGTCGGTGCTCTGGCTGGGCATGTTGGCCATGATCCTCGGCCGTCTCGAGATCTTCACCGTGCTGGCCATCCTCCTGCCGATGTTCTGGCGTCGATGAGCCGGGCGTCCGCCAGCGTCGGTCCGCCGGTGTTCCGGCGCGGGCTGCTGGCCCCGCGCTACTGGCCGACCTGGCTCGGGATCGGCCTGCTCTACCTGCTGGCCATCGGCGGGCATCCGCTGCGCCGTGGCGTGGCGCGACTGGGCGCGGGCCTCTACCGGCGCCTCAACCCGCGCCGGGCGGGCATCATCGCCACCAACCTGCGACTGTGCTTTCCGCACCAGACCGAGGCGACCCGCGCGCAATGGCAGACCACCTACCTCGAGCGTCACCTGCTCGCCCTGCTGGATCTCGGTCGGATCCGGCGCGCGCGTCGCGGCGAGCTGACCCGCCAGACCGAGGTGGAGGGGCAGGCGATCCTCGACCGCCTGCGCGTCGAGCCCGGCGTGATCCTGACCGTGCACAGCGTCGGGCTGGAGTGGGCGGCGGCCATGCTCGCCGAGACCGTCGAGGGCTCGACCATCTACAAGCCCTTCGCCGACAACCCGGTGGTCGACTGGTGGTTCGGCGGGATGCGCACCCGGCACGGTACCGAGGCCCTGCCGCGCGAGCGCGGCATGGGGCCCCACCTGCGCGCCCTGCGTTCCGGGCGGAGTTTCTTCTACATCGCCGACGAGGACCTGGGCGCCGAACACAGCGTGTTCGCGCCGTTCTTTGGCGTGGAAAAGGCGACCCTGCCGCTGGCGGGCAAGCTCGCGCGGGCCAGCCGTCGGCCGGTCTATCCCGTGATCGGGCAGCTCGACGAGGTTACCGGGCGTTACCGGCTGCGCTTTCTCGAGCCGGTCGAGCTGCCTGCCGGGACCGACCGCGAGGCGGCCTCCGCGATCAACCGCGTGATCGAGGAACTGGTGCTCGACGACCCCGCCCAGTTGATGTGGTCGCTCAAGTACTTCAAGACCACGCCGCCGGGCGAGGAAGACCGCTACCGGGACTGATCGGGCGCGGCGGGTGTTTCAGTCGGCCTGACGCTGCTCGCGGCGGGCCCGGCCGCTCGCCTGGCGGCGAAAGCGCCGGTAGGTCCACTGGTACTGGGCGGGTTCCTCCCGCACGACGCGCTCGATCTCGCGGTTGAGCGCCATGGCCGCCTCGACCGGGTCGTCGTGGCCGACGGGCTCGGTGACCGGCTCGTAGTGAATCCGAAAGCCGCGCGCCCCGGGCAGGCGCTCGGCCCAGCCGGTGAAGACCGCCGCGTCGGTGCGCCGCGACAGGGTGCGGATCAGGGTCATGGTCAACGCCGGCTGGCCGAAGAAGGGGGCGGTGACGCCCTCGCCGTGGCGCGGTGCCTGGTCGGGCAGGATGGCGACCAGCTCGCCGCGCTTGAGCGCGCGCAACGCCTTGCGCACCCCGCCCAGGTTGGCCGGGGCCAGGGAAGCGCCGGTGCGGGCCCGGGCGTCGACCAGCAAGCGTTCCATGGCCGGTTCCCGCGGTGGGCGGTACATGATGGTCGTCGGTGTGCGCGCCGCCGTGGCGAGCCCGCCGAGTTCCCAGTTGCCCATGTGCGGGGCGAGCAGGATCACGCCGCGGCCCGCCGCCAACGCCTGCTCGATCGCATCGAATCCTCGCCTCTCCACGATCGCCGCCTCGATGTCGGCTGGTCCCCACCGCCAGACCGGCGCGGTCTCGATCAAGCCCTTGCCGGTCTCGATCAGGGTGCGCCGCGCGATGGCCTCGCGCTCGCCCTCGTCTGTCTCGGGCAGGCAGCGGGCAAGGTTGTCCTCGACCGTCCGGCGCATCGAGCCATTACTCATCCAGGCGAGCCGGCCCAGCCCGCTGCCGAGGCGCTGCGCCGCGCCCAGCGAGAGCCAGCCCAGCCCGACCAGCACGGCGCGGGCGGCGCCCAGTCGCAGCCGGCCACGCCATCGGTACCACGCCGAGTCGCGTCGCTTGCTCACGATTGAGCGGTCTCTTGCGGCGTATCCCGAGGCGATGCTTCGGTCGATTCCTGGGCCACGTCTTGGGTCGAGGTCCGCGTCGTCGCGTGGGCAATCGCCCGGTCGGCCCCGTCGGCGACCAGCGGGGCGATCGCCGACTTGAGCGAGTGGAACAGCTGGCCGTTGTCCCCTTCCTCGCCGGCGAGCAGTTGCTTGAAGTGCTCGCGCTGGGTCGGCATGGCGAAGCAGGCCGGGCAGTTGTCGTTGATCACGGGCAGCTCGAAGCGGCGCGCGAAGTCGATCAGGGCCGACTCGCGCACGTCCACCAGCGGGCGGATGATGCGCACGTCGCCGGCGTCATTGAGGTAGTGCGCCTTCATGGTGTTGAGCTTGCCGCCGTGAAAGGCGCTCATCAGGAAGCTCTCGACCAGATCGTCGAGATGCTGGGCCAGTGCCAGCACGTTGAAGCCCTCCTCGCGGGCCAGCCGGTAGATCAGGCCGCGCTTGAGCCGGGAGCAGAACGAGCAGTAGGAATCGCCGCTCATGTGCTCGTCGGCGAGCGAGACGATGTCCTCCTGGACCCGGTAATGGCGGATGCCGAGCGAGGCCAGGTAGTCACTGAGCGGGCCGGGGTCGAAACCGGGCACCATCGGGTCGACGGTGATCGCGGCGATCTCGAAGTCGATCGGCGCGCGCCGTTGCACGTGACGCAGGATGTGCAGCAGCGAGAGCGAGTCCTTGCCGCCGGACAGTCCCAGCAGCACCCGGTCGCCGTGGTGCAGCATCTGGTAATGCATCATGGCGCGGGCGACCCGCTTCTGCAGGCCGCGACCGGGGGTGGCCCAGCGCGACGCCGGAACGGTCGCGGGGTCGATCGGGTTGTTCTTCAGGGTGACGGGCATGCGACGGGTCGGCGGTGTCGTGTACGTGTGCCCGCCATCTTACCAGTCGCGTTCCGGCCTAGTCGTCGTAGATGGGGCGGCCGCGGTAGTACCCGCGGATGCGAGGGCCAGGTTCGAGGGAGTCGCCGGGTTCGGCGGCAGCCGCGGGCTGGTCGAGCGAGTCGGCGAGGGCCTTGACTGCCGGGTCCTCGCTCGCCCGGGCGAGACGCCGCAGGCGCTGCTCGACGCCGTAGCGAGACATGTCGACGGTGATCCCCATGTCCTTCTCCAGGGCGCGCTTGAGTTCGACCAGGCGTTGCATGTGCTCGCGTTGTGACATGGGTTTCTCCGCTGATGCCGTGCGGGCTGAAAAGCAATATCCGCACCATGGCGGCCTCGGCGTCTTGTCGAGCCGGCAGCGGAGGTGACGCGGATTCTCTGCACCGGCACGACGCAGTCGTGGACCTGGCTGCCCGATCACGAGGCAGTCGCCGTGACGCGCTACACCGACGCGCCCCGGCAACGCTACACTGGAGCCCATTCGGGGAGGCGCTCGTCGCCTCCCGTCCAATGCCGTCATTCGAGGCCCGTTGGCATGCGCACGCTCTATCCTCCGATCGAACCCCTGGTCAACCACAGCCTGCCGGTCGGCGACGGCCACGTGATGCACGTCGAGGAATGCGGGCGGTTGACCGGCCGGCCGGTGCTGTTCCTGCACGGCGGGCCGGGGGCGGGCTGTAGCCCCATGCACCGGCGATTCTTCGACCCGGATCGTTACCGCATCATCCTGCCCGACCAGCGCGGGGCCGGGCGCTCGACCCCGCACGCGGGGCTGGAGGCCAACACCACCGCCCACCTGATCGCGGACATGGAGCGGTTGCGCGAGACGTTGGAGATCGATCGCTGGCTGGTCTTCGGCGGCTCCTGGGGCTCGACCCTGGCGCTGGCCTACGCACAGGCCCACCCCGAGCGGGTCACCGGGCTGATCCTGCGCGGCGTGTTCCTCTGTCGTCGGCAGGATATCCATTGGTTCTACCAGGACGGTGCCAGCCACGTCTTTCCCGACCACTGGCAGGACTACCTCGAGCCGATCCCAGTCGAGGAGCGCGACGACCTGGTCACGGCCTATCACCGCCGGCTCAACGGCGAGGACCAGATCGCGCAGTATCACGCCGCCCGGGCCTGGTCGGTCTGGGAAGGGCGCTGCGCCACGCTGCGCCCCGAGGCCGAGGTGGTCGACTACTTCGCCGACGCCCACCACGCCTTGTCGATCGCGCGGATCGAGAATCACTACTTCATGAACGACGCGTTCCTCGACGTGCCCCTGCTCGAGGGCATGGATCGCATTGCCGACATCCCGGGCCACATCGTGCACGGTCGCTACGACATGGTCTGCCCGATCGACCAGGCGTTCGCCCTGCACGAGCGCTGGCCGAGCGCGGGCTTCGAGGTGATCGAGGATGCCGGGCACGCCGCGAGCGAGGCGGGTATCGTCGATGCCCTGGTGCGCGCCACCGACCGTTTTGCCGATGAGGGGCACGCATGATTGCGCTTATCCAGCGGGCAACGCGGGGTGCCGTGCGGGTGGATAACGAGGTGGTCGGCGAGATCGGCGCGGGCCTGGTCTGCCTGGTGGGTGTCACGCGGGGGGACGGCGCGGCACAGGCCGAGCGACTCGCCGAGCGCGTGCTCAACTACCGCGTGTTTCCCGACGGGGCCGGCCGCATGAACCGCTCGGTGCGCGAGGCCGGCGGTGGCCTGCTTGCCGTGCCGCAATTCACCCTGGCGGCGGATACCCGACGCGGCAACCGTCCCAGCTTCACGCCCGCGGCCGATCCCGCCGAGGCCGAGGCGCTATTCGACCGATTCGTCGCGGCCATCGAGCGGGGGCATGGCGGGCCCGTGGCGACCGGTCGCTTCGGCGCGGACATGCAGGTGGAACTGGTCAACGACGGACCGGTGACCTTCTGGCTGGAGGCGCCGCCCGGTTGACTGTCTGGCCCCGGTGACGAGCCGTCGATCGAGCGGGTTGGCAGTGGCACCGCGTCACAGGCCGAAGGTGATGCGCACAAAAAAAGGCCCGCCGAATGGCGGGCCTTGTCGTTCCGAGGATCAGTCTGCCTTAGGCAGCCTGGGTCGCCTCGTCGGACTCACCGGTGTTGGACTTCCAGGAGATGGTGACTTCGTCGCCCTTCTTGCCCGGGACCTTGATGTTCAGGTACGGGTTCTTGGAAACGGCTTCCGACAGGTTGCCGTCCATGACCTGCTCACCGTTGACGGAGACCATCAGCTTCTGGATGAAGTTCGCCGGGATCTTCTCGCCGGTGGACTTGTCTTCGCGGTTGCCGGTTTCCATCGGGTGACGGATCAGGGCCTTCACGTCCAGAACGTCGCCGGCCGGAGAGATGCGCATGCGGATAGTAGACATAATCTATACCTCTTGGGTTATCTGTCTTTAATCAATGACTTCGGGTTCAGAGGCTGATTAGCCGCCGCAGCCACCGATGGTTACCTTGACTTCCTTGGACGCCTTGTACAGCTTGCCGCCCGCGTTGACCACGCCAGTGACGTTGTCGGTCTCGCCCATACGGATACGGGTGGAGACGAACGGGTTGGCGCCGGACAGGTCGAAGGAAGCGACCAGCGGAGTCGGGTTCTTCGAGACGAAGATCGCAACCTGGTTGGAGTCGGCGATGGCGGACTCGATGGTGACCGGGACAACGGCGCCGTTCTCGGCGATGTCCGGGGCCTTGACAGTGATGTCGCCGGAGTCGGCAACGTCACCGGAGCCGAACAGCTCGCTCAGGGCGTTGTCCATGCTCTCGGAATCGAAAGCGGCAGACGGCCACTCGGCGGCCAGGACCGCACGCGGGGACAGCAGGCCGGCACCAACAGCCAGGCCAGCAGCACTGGCAGCGAGGCTGCCCTTCAGAAATACGCGACGCTTGGTTTGCATATCTTAACTCCTCGTTAATGTGTGGGTGTCCACGCCCCCTATGAAGCATTCCCCGTGCCAGGTTGTTAACCAACTGAAATAAAAAGGAATTGGGTGATTTTGCGCCGCCGTTGCAAGTTGCAATCTGCAATTTTTCGCGCCCCGGGCGTTGCAATCACCGCCCCGTCGGCGCCGAGAGGGCGGATCACTTCTTCTCGTAGTTCTGCAGCTTGCGCCAGAGGGTCGACTTGTTGATGCCGAGGATGTTGGCGGTCTTCTCGCGGTTGCCTTGCGCGTAGTCGAGGGTCTTCTCGATGTAGCGCCGCTCGAGCTCCTCGAGCGTGGGGTGGTCGGCATCGATGGCGGAGGCGCCGGTGTCCCCGGCTGCGGGGGCGGTGTCCTCGCCGGCGAGGTCGAGATCGATCTCCTCGCTGTCGGACAGGGCCACGGCCCGTTCGATGGCGTTCTTCAGTTCGCGGACGTTGCCGGGCCAGGGGTAGTCGAGGATCGCCCGCTCGGCGCGCTCGGTCAGGCGCTTGGCCGGACGGCGGAAGCGACTGGCGAACTCGTCGATGAAGTGCTGGGCCAGGACCGGGATGTCCTCGCGCCGCTCACGCAGCGGCGGCATCTGCAGGCGCACCACGTTGAGCCGGTGGTAGAGGTCGTGGCGGAATTCCCCGGCCTTGACCATTTCGGCGAGGTTGCGGTTGCTCGCGACGATAAAACGCACGTCGATCGGGATGGTCTGCACCCCGCCCACGCGGGTGATCTCCTGTTCCTGCACCACGCGCAGCAGCTTGACCTGCATGGCATCCGAGATATTGCCGATCTCGTCGAGAAAGACCGTGCCGCCACTGGCGACCTCCAGCAGGCCTGGCTTGGCCGTGTTCGCGCCGGTGAACGCGCCCTTTTCGTGGCCGAACAGTTCGTTCTCCAAGAGGGTGTCGGTCAGCGCGCCGCAGTCGATCACGATGTAGGGCGTGCCGGCGAAGTCGGAGCGCTCGTGCGTGGCGCGCGCGGCCAGTTCCTTGCCCGAGCCGGACTCGCCCTCGATCATCACGTTGATGCGCACGTCGCGGATCTTGTCGATGATGTGGTAGACCGCCTCGATCGCCCGCGACTGGCCCAGCATGGCGCGTTCGCCCGCCGCCACGGCCGGGGGCGGCTCGGCCGGCCCCTCGTGGAGCAGTCGGCGCGCCAGCTCGATCAGTTCTTCCGGATCGTAGGGCTTTTTGACGAAATCGCTCGCCCCCAGCCGCAGGGCCTGGATCGCGTTGTCGATGGTGGAGTAGCCGGTGATCAGGATCACGGGCAGCTCGGGCCATTCGCCGCGCAGCCACTCAAGGAACTCCAGCCCGTTCATGCCGGGCATCTTGAGGTCCGAGATCACCAGGTCGACCGGGTTGTCGGCCAGCCACGTCTGGGCGGCCTCGACGGACTGGAAGCCGTGCACCGTCAGCCCTTCCGTGCGGGCGTAGCGGGAGAACAGGTCCGAGGCGCGTTCGTCGTCGTCGACGAAGGCGATTACCGGTGGGTTGTCGCTTGACCGGGGTGTCGTCATGGGCTCGCTGTGGGTTGCTTGGGTGACTGGGATGGTTCGGGTGGGCGGATGACGCGGGGGCGGGCCTTGTGCCGAGGCAGCACCACGCGCGCCAGCACGCCGCTCGCCTCGGGTTCGCCGGCGTCGCGGCGGTTTTCCAGCGTGAGTTCGCCGCCGTGGTACTGGACTATCCCTAGGCTGATCGACAGCCCGAGGCCTGTGCCGCGGTCGACCGCCTTGGTGGTGAAGAACGGGTCGAAGATCTGTTCGATCACCTCGAGCGGCAGGCCGCCGCCCTCGTCGCGGATCTCGATGCGGATGATCTCCTCGAGGCATTCCGCCTGGATCAGTATATGGCCACCGACCGGGCTGGCATGGATGGCGTTCCGAACCAGGTTGGCGACCACCTGTTCCATCTGGCCGGGATCGAACTCGGCCTCGCAGCGGGCGGTGGCGCTCAGCAGGGCGAGATGCACGTCGGCCTCCATGGCCTCCGGCTCCATGCGGTCGATCACCTCCTCGAGCCACTCGGCCACCGCGACCGTCTCGTGCTCCGGAGGCAGCTGGCGGGCGAAGTTCATCACGCCGCGCACGATGCGGCTGGCCCGGTGGGCCTCGGCGCGCAGGTCGCTCATGTCCTCGCGCAGCTCGGGTTGCTCGGCCGGCAGCTGGCGTTCGATCAGGCGCGTGAGCGTGAGGATGTTGTTGAGCGGGTTGTTGATCTCATGGCCGATGCCGGCGGCCATCTCCCCGATCGAGGCGAGCTTGGCCTGCTGCAGGGCCTTTTTCTCCGCCCGGTCGCGCCGGCGCGCCTCGCTGGCGAGCTGTTCGGTCAGGTAGCGGAACGAGGCCTGCAACTCGTGGACCTCGGTGGTGCGCGAGTCGACCGGGATGGGGCGATCGCGATCGCCGTCGGCGAAGCGCTTGAGGCTTTCGGAGAGCCGGATGATCGGCCGGGAGAAGTAGCGCGCGCCGAGACCGGCGAACAGCAGGCTCATCACCAGTGCCAGCAGGCCGAAGCCGAACAGGCTCAGGCGGATGTCGCGAAACGGCGCGGTGGTGATGTCGGCCGGCAGCCGGAACGCCACGAACCACGAGGTGAGGCTGTGCGGGTAGGGGTGGTATTCCTGGTAGTAGTAGCGGGTCTCGCCGTCCTCGCTCAGGTAGGAGCCGTTCGATTGCGCCACGGCGGCATCCCAGAACGCGCCGTCGTCGATCTGCCGGGCATCGGGCTGGCCGTTGGTCTCGCCGTTTTCGAACGGGCTGACAAAGCCGATCTCGCGCTGGTCGTCGAACAGGATCATGCCGTCGCGCGCCGGGGTGCCCGGGTTGTGCTCGATGATCATCACCTTGCCGTCCCGCGGGCGGGGCGAGAACGACAGGATCTCGTCGAGCTGCTCGCCGAAGGTGTTGACCACCACGTAGCCCGCGGTGCGGTCGTCGACGTTGCGCAGCGGGCGCACCGCGTACAGGGTGCTCGGTTCGCGCCCGGGCAGCGCGTCGCCAAAGCCCAGCGGCAGGGTCATGAAGCTGATCTGGTCCGAGGGCAGGGCGGCGAGGCGTTGCAGGAACCGCTCGTTGTCGAATTCCTCCTCGACGTAGTTCACCTGCCCGAGGCTGTCGAACGAGGGCGAGGCGACCCGTCCCAAGGTGACCTTGATCACCGTGTTGCCGGCGGCATCCAGAATACGGATACTCCCCAGCCCCGGCACGGTGCGCTGCAGGCCGGCCAGGAAGCGGTTGGCATTGATGCGCATCGAGGTCAGCTCGGGGTGGCGGATGCCCATCGACGAGGCCATCAGGGCATTGAGCATCGTCTGGATTTCCTGCGACTGGCCGATGCCCTCGACCACCTCGCGCTCGTAGCGCATCCGGTTGCTCATCTCGCCGATCAGCGAGTCGATGTTCTCGTCGATCTCGCGGCTGATTTCCTTCTGGAAGCGCTGCTCGCTGTAGCTGGTCACGCCCCACACCAGCAGCACCAGCGGCACCAGGGTGGCGGTGAATGTCCACAGGAAGATGTTGACCGGCAGACGCATGCGGGCGAGCCTCGGGATGCGCCCGCCCCGCGGGGCGGCGCTTGGATTACGGTGAGGGTGACGCTATCACAAAGCATGACTGGACACAGTGGCTCGACGAGCGCGCCGCGGCGGGGCTGATCCGCCGACTGACGGTGGCCGGCTCGCCGCAGGGGCCGCGCATGCGGATCGACGGACGCGAGCGGCTGGCCTTCTGCAGCAACGACTACCTGGGGCTGGCCAATGACCCGCGACTGGCCGCCGCGATGCACGCGGGCATCGACCGCTACGGGGTGGGCGCCGGCTCGGCGCACCTGATCAACGGCCATTTCGAATCCCACGACCGGCTCGAGGTCGAGTTGGCCGACTGGCTCGGCGTGGAGGACGCGCGGCTGTTTTCCACCGGTTACATGGCGAACCTCGGGGTGGTCGGCGCCCTGGTGGGGCGCGGCGACACCGTGATCGCCGACCGGCTGAACCACGCCTCGCTGATTGATGCCGTGCAGCTGTCCGGCGCGCGGCTGTCACGCTATCGCCACAACGACCTCGCCGATCTCGAGGCCCGTCTCGAGCGCGCGTCGGGCGAGCGCATGATCCTCACCGACGGGGTGTTCTCCATGGACGGCGACGTCGCCCCGCTGGCCGAGCTGGTCGAACTGGCCGAGCGTTTCGATGCCTGGCTGATCGTCGACGAGGCGCATGCCTTCGGCGTGCTGGGCCAGACCGGTCGAGGCAGCTTCGAGGCCGCGGGCCTGGTCCCGGGCGAACGGGTGCTGCGCGTCGGTACGCTGGGCAAGGCCTTCGGTACCGCCGGGGCCTTCGTCGCCGGTGGCGCCGAACCGCTCGAGGTGCTCCTGCAGCGGGCGCGTACCTATCTCTTCACCACGGCCCAGCCGCCGGCCGTGGCCGAGGCCTCGCGGGCCGCGCTGGCCATCGTGCGCGACGAGGCCTGGC
>NZ_SWAW01000036.1:0-16935 GCF_005096345.1 Guyparkeria sp. SB14A
CCGGGCCAACAAGCACCCACACAAATTATCTCTGCTCTTTCTTAAAGATCTTCACCAACCCGTCCGGTCAGTGTCGGCTCGTCGCCGAAAGGAGCGCGTATCTTACGGCTCCTGTGTCGCCTGTCAACACTTTTTTTGTGTCTCTTGGCGACTTCCCGGCGGGCGTCTGATCAGCCCCTCGTGCCGGAAAGGAGCGCGAATCTTACAGGAAGCATCCGCGCTTTCAACCCCTTTCGGGGAGGAATTTGGTGGGTCGTGTAGGATTCGAACCTACGACCAATTGGTTAAAAGCCAACTGCTCTACCAACTGAGCTAACGACCCCCTGTCGAGGACTGCGCATTATACGCAGCTTGCCGGGGCTGACAACCCCTTTTTTGCAGTTTTTTTACCCGTCCCGGGCGTGCCTGCCTCGGGCATCCTCAACCCATTGATATCGGGATGGCTCACTACGCAAACTCTGCACGAATGCCATACCGCTCTGCGGTGCCTTGAGCCTGGCAGATGCAAGGCGCTCGTCCGCCGCGGAAGGGTTGTTCTCTTTCCAAGGACAACAACGCAGCAGATGCCCGGCTCAAGGCGCGCCCGCCGGGGCTGGGCGAGTCGCCCGTGCTCCGTGTTGCGATGTCTTGACGTGGCACCGGCACGCCGGCGACATTGCGCCTTGATCACCAACGACTCGCCAAGCCAGAGTGGCATGGCATTCGTGCAGAGTTTCCCTGCTTTCAAGGTCAGGCGTAGCGAGTCGGGTCAGTCACGCCGGCATCGCGGAAACCCTGCTGGCGATAATGGCAGGAGTCGCATCGCCCGCAGGCACGCCCCTGCTCGTCCGCGCGGTAGCACGACACGGTCAGCCCGTAGTCCACGCCGAGTGCCTGTCCCGTGCGAATGATCTCCGCCTTGGTCAGATGCAGGAGCGGGGCGTGGATCTCGAATGGATGATCGGCGGCGGTGGCGATATTCGCCAGTTCCTGGAATTTCTCGATGAACGCGGGCCGGCAATCCGGGTAGCCCGAGTAGTCCACCGCGTTCACGCCGATGTAGATACGCGTCGCTTTCAGCAACTCTGCCCAGCCAAGGGCGAATGAGAGAAAGGTCAGGTTGCGCGCGGGAACATAGGTGCTCGGGATGGCTGCCTCGCCCGGCGCGTAGTCGGGCACCGCCTGATCGATGTCGGTGAGCGACGAGCCCGTACCGCCGCCCATGTCGATGCGAATGGTTCGATGCGCGGCCGCGCCCACGGCACGCGCTACCCGGTCAGCGGCCTCGAGCTCGACGCGATGACGCTGGCCGTAGTCGAAACTCAGGGCGTGTACGGCATAGCCGTCGGCGCGCGCCTGCCAGGCCAGCGTGGCCGAGTCGAGCCCACCGGAAAGCAATACCACGGCCGGTGTGTTGGACGACCCACTCACGCTCAGCGCCCCGGCTCGTCGCCCCAGATCAGCTTGTGCAGCTGCATCTGAAAACGGATCTCGAGCCCGGTTTCCAGCACCCAATCGGCCAATTGCGTGGGCGTGATGCCGCCGAACACCGGCGAGAACAGCACGGCGAATCGCTCGGTCAGGTGATGCTCACGCACCCGGGCGACGGCCCAGTCGAAATCTTCCCGCGCCCCGATCACCACCTTGATCTCGTCGTCGGCCTTGAGCACGTCCAGGTTTTCCCAGCGGTTGCGCTCCACCTCGCCGGAACTCGGTGTCTTCAGATCCATGACGACGTGCACCCGCGGGTCGACCGCCGAGACATCCAGCGCACCACTGGTCTCGAGACTGACGACGTGCCCCGCATCGGCGAGTTGCCGTAGGAGATCAACGCACCCCGGCTGGGCGAGCGGCTCCCCGCCGGTAACGCAGACGTGCCGGGTATTCAGCTCGGCCACCCGCGAGAGGATCGCCGCCTGCTCCATGCGCTCCCCGCCGGTGAAGGCGTAGGCCGTGTCGCAGTAAACGCAGCGCAAGGGGCAGCCGGTCAGACGAACGAACACCGTCGGCCAGCCGATATGATCCGACTCGCCCTGCAGGGAGCGGAAGATCTCGGTGATGCGCAGGCTGCGCGTCGCCGCGGGCGCGACCGATTCCAGCGCCTCGGGCCGGTTGACGGACTCCACCGTCATCCGTTGCCCAAGCGCGACAGGCGCTGCTTGGCCAGACCGGCCGCTTGCGAGTCGGGATACTGGTCGAGGATCTCGTTGAACAGGCGACGGGCCGCCTCCTTGTCGCCCCGCTCCTGAGCGACGTAGCCCAGCTTGAGCTTCGCATCCGGAATGCGTGAGCTCTCGGGGAAGCGCTCGATCACCTCGCCGTAGGCCTTGCCGGCCGCGGCGTAATCCTGCTGGACGTAATAGGTCTCGCCCTGCCAGAAAAACGCGCTGGCCGCCCACTCGCCCTGCGGGTTGGCGTCGATCACCTTCTGGAAGGCGTCGATCGCCTGTTCGTACTTCCCGCTCTTGAGGATCTCGAAGGCCTCGTTGTAGAGCGCCTGCTGCTCGGCGGCGCTGGCCCCACCCGTCGCCTGGCCATCCGCCTGGCCACCGGATTCGCTAGCTTCCTGGCCGGAACGATCCGAATCGGACTCATCACCCCCATTGCCATCGACGGCCGCCACGGCCTCGTCGGGCACGTCCTGACCGACCGGGTCGCCCCGGTCGATGGCGGCCGAGGCATCGCTCGAGGCCGTGGACTGCGACGAGCGAGCCGCCTGCTCGACCTCGTCGAGACGACGTTGCTGGCGCTCGATGGTGCGCTCCTGCTCGGAGAGCTGACCGCGCATGCCCTGCACCTGACGCTCGAGCTCGTCGACCCGCTGCATCAGCCGCTGCAGGAGCACCGCCTGCCCGGACTGGCTGCCCGTGTCGGCGACGGTGACGCTGGTCGCCGGCATCGGGGTGGCCTGCGCGTTCGGCGCGGATCCGGCATCGTCTCCTTGCGCTGCCGGCTCATCCGAGCCGCCGCCCCAGTTGAGCCAGCCCGGCGCCTGCTGGGCGGCCGCCGGCAGAGCGGCACCGCCGGCAAACAGGGCGGCGACCAGGGCGGCCGCCAACGGGGTTCGCTTCGTAAAGTGTTTCGTTTGCATCATCTTCGTCTTAGTCATTGAACGGGCCCCAGACCGGATCGCGTACCTTGCCACGATCGTAACTCAGGGTCTGCGGCTCGCCGCCGATGGCCGGGGAAATCTTCAGCACCGAGCCGCTGCCGGATTGCGCGGCATAGACGACCATGGCCCCATTGGGGGCGTAGCTGGGTCGCTCCTCGCCGCCGCCCCGGCTGAGCAGGGTGCGCTCGCCGTCGTCGAGCGACTGCTCGGCAACGAAAAAACCCCGATCATCGCGCACCACCAGCGCCAGGCGCTCGCCATCCGGCGAGACCCGCGGCCCGGCGGCATAGGGGGCATCGAAGGTCAGTCGACGGGCACGGTCGTCGGGACCCGCCTTGCGAAAGACCTGCGGCTGGCCGAAGCGATCCGAGGTGAAGGCCAGCGTGCGATTGTCCGGGTACCAGGTCGGCTCGGTCTCGATCGCGCCGGAGCGGGTCCACTGCGTGGTCCGTCGGGTATCGAGGTCGATGACGTAGATGTCCGGGTTGCCGCCCTTGGACAGGGTGACGGCAATCTTGTCGCCGCGCGGCGACCAGGCCGGCGCGCCGTTGATGCCGGAATAGTCGGTCAGCTGGTAACGCTCGCCGGTGGACAGGTCCTGCACCCAGATGGCCGAGCGATTGCCCTCGAAGGACACGTAGGCCAGTTGCCCACCGTCGGGCGACCAGCTCGGCGACATGACCGGGTACGGCGACTCCAGCACGGTGCGGGGATTGGCGCCGTCCGAGTCCGCGATCTGCAGCGTGTAGGTGCGATCCTTCGGCGTGCCGCGCTCGGTCACGTAAGCCAGACGGGTGGAGAACGCGCCACGCTCCCCGGTCAGCTCCTCGTAGACGATATCGCTGATGCGATGGGCCACGGAACGATCCGCCGAGGCGGTAGCCGTGATCTGGCTGCCGGCCAGGCGCTCACCCGAGCTGACGTCGATCAGGTAGAAGCGGGTGCGCAGCTTGTCCCCGTCGGATTCGACCTGGCCCATGACCAGGTAGCGCGCCTTGCCCGCACGCCAGTCGTCGATGCGCAACTGATCGGGCGAGGCCGGACGCCCCGGCATGGCATCGCGCGCAATCGGCGCGAACAGGCCGGAACGGGCCAGGTCGTCACCGATGATTCGGGCAAGATCATCCACCGCGCCCGGCTGCTCGAACGGCACCACCGCGATCGGCACGCCACTCTCGGTGCCACCGCTGATGTCGATCTCGAGCGCGGCCTGCGCCGGCAGGACGAATGCCAACGCGCCGGCAAGGAGCGTGGCGGCGAGCGAGCGATGAAAAAGGGCCAGTACTGTCATGTGGGTCACCCCGGGTTGACCGGTCATTCCGGCTTGAAGTTGAAACGGAGTTCTTCCTGGAAGATCGAGTCGAGTTCGGGCTTGGGCAGCGGCGAGGCGGCCTCGATCGCCTGCACGACCGAGCGCTCGAACAAGCGGTCGCCATCGCAGCGTTCGACGGTGACGTTGCGCACGCGCCCATCGGAGTCCTGGCGGACGGTGACCGTGCAGGTCCAGCCGATCTGCGCGCCACGCGGCCGTTGCCAGTTATCACGCACCTTGGACTGGATGGCCGCCGCCCACTTGCTAAGGGCGTCGCGCTCGGCGCGCGCCTGCTGCTCGGCGGCCAGTTGATCGCGCAAGGCCTGCTCGCGGGCCTCGCGCTCGGCCTGCTCGCGGGCGGCCTTTTCTTCCGCCTCGCGACGGGCTTTTTCTTCGGCCTCGCGGCGTGCCTTCTCTTCGGCCTCCTTGCGCGCCTGCTCTTCCGCCTCACGGCGGGCCTTTTCCTCGGCCTCCTTGCGCGCCTGCGCCTCCGCCTCGCGGCGGGCCTTTTCCTCGGCTTCCTTGCGCGCCTGCTCCGCTGCCTCCTGGCGGGCCTTCTCTTCGGCCGCGCGCCGCTCGGCCGCCTCTTCGGCTTCCTTGCGAGCCGCCTCGGCCTCCTTCCTGGCCTGCTCGGCCTCTCGACGTGCCTGTTCGCGCGCCGCCTCGACTTCTTGCTGCTGCTTTCTCAACTCCTCGATGCGCTCGGCCTCCTCGGCCGCCTCGCGTTCGCGCTGCTCCCGCAGTTCGGCGAGCTGCTTAGCCCGCGCTTCCTCGGCACGACGGGCCGCGGCAGCCTCCTCGGCCGCCTTTTCGGCCTCGGCCCGCTCGCGCTCCCGGGCCTCGCGCGCCTCGCGCATGCGCTCGGCCTGCTGGTCGATCGCCTCGGAGGACACCGACTCGGCCTCGATGGTCGGCAGTTCGGCCGCCTCGCCGCTGGGCTTGACGGTCTCCGGCTTCCACAGCTCGGAGAACACGATCGCGAGCACCAGCGCGAGGTGCAGCACCACCGCCAGCATCACCGCGCCGGGCATGCGGGTAAGCATTCGCCACATGGCTTACTGCGCCTCCTCGCTGCCGGCCCCGAGGTCGGACGGGTCGGAATCGGTGACCAGGCCGACCTTGGGCGCCCCGCCCTGCTGGGCGGCGACCATGGCGCGCATGACGTTTTCGTAATTCGAGGACCGATCACCTTTTACCAGCACGGGCGTTTCCGGGTCGACCCGGCGGGCAGCGGCCACCAGCTCGGTGACGGTCGCCAGGCTCACCGGCGCATCGGGATTGTCGGCCTGGTTGACGAAGTACTCGCCGTCGCGATTGACGCTGATCAGCAGCGGCGGCTCGTCGGTGTCCTCGAGCGGGCTGGCCGAGGCCTGCGGCGGCTCGACCTCGACGCCCTGCTGCAGCATCGGCGCGGTGACCATGAAGATCACCAGCAACACGAGCATCACGTCGATGTAGGGGACGACGTTGATCTCGGCGACCATCCGCCGTGCCCGTCGCGTGCGACGCGCCATGGCTTACTTGCCCCCCAGCTGTCGCTGCAGCAGCCCCAGGAATTCGTCGACGAAGTTCTCGTAGCGCCCGGCGAGCCAGTCGATCCGCTGCGTGTAGCGGTTGTAGGCAATGACCGCCGGGATGGCGGCGAACAGGCCCATGGCGGTAGCGATCAGCGCCTCGGCGATCGGCGGGGCCACGGCCGCCAGCGTGGCGCTCTGCATGGTGCCGAGGTTCATGAACGCGCTCATGATGCCCCAGACGGTGCCGAACAGGCCGACGTAGGGACTGACCGAACCGACCGTGGCGAGAAACGGCACGCCTTCCTCGAGCTGGTCGAGCTGGCGATGCTCGGCCACGCGCATGGCGCGCTCGACGCCATCGATGATCTGGGCATGCCCCCGATCCTCGGCCTGCCGCAGGCGTTGGAATTCACGGAAGCCCGCCTCGAAGATCGCCTCGTGGCCCTCGCGCGGTCGCGCCTCGCGGGAGATGCGGTCGTAGAACTCGTTGAGGCTGCCACCGGCCCAGAAACTGCTTTCGAACGAACGCACGCCGCTGACAGCCCGCTTGTAGACCCGCGCCTTGTGGAAGATCAGGGCCCAGGAGCCGATGGAGGCCAGCACCAGGATGATCAGGACCAGTTGCACGGGGAGGCTCGCCCCGGTAATCAGCTCGACGACGGACGGATCGGCATTCACGCGAAGGACTCCAGGATCGACTCGGGTATGGGTTTGGGACGAAAGGTCCGCGCATCCACGCAGACCACGCGCACGGACACCCCACACAGGACCGCAGAATCGGCGGAATGTTCCACGCGCTGGGTGAACTCGATGGCCGCCGCGCGCAGGCGCGCCACCTCACAGGTGACGTCGAGCGAATCATTAAATCGTGCCGGTCGGCGATATTCAAGCGAGGCCCGGGCCACCACGAACAGCACATGGTACTGGTCGCGCAGCACGTCCTGCTCCCACCCGCGCGAACGCAACCATTCGGTGCGGGCGCGCTCGCAGAAGTTGAGGTAACGGGCGTGATAGACCACCCCGCCGGCATCCGTGTCCTCGTAGTACACACGCACCGGCCAACGAAAAACATCGCGGCTCGACAAACCTGCTGCGCCACCCGATTGCGGCGTCGCGTGCTCGTTCGCTCCTCGCCTATCCGATCGATATGTCTCGTCGCTCACTGCGCGGCTCCTTGCACTCGGGCGGCTCGCGACGGTTTGTCGAGCCGCTTAAACACCATCGTCGGAAGAAACCCCAGCCGGCGGATCGGCCGACTCGTCCTGCCAGCGCTCGGGCGGGCGGTAACCGAAGTGTGACCAAGTCTGGCGCGTGGCCATCCGCCCGCGTGGCGTGCGGATAAGAAAGCCCTGCTGGATCAGGTAGGGCTCGAGCACGTCCTCGATGGTGTCGCGCGACTCACCGATCGCCGCGGCCAGGTTGTCCAGCCCCACCGGACCGCCGTCGAATTTTTCGAGCAGGGTCTCGAGCAGGCGGCGATCCTGGTGATCGAAGCCACGCTTGTCGACCTTGAGCATGTCGAGCGCGGCATTGGCGATGCCCCGGTCCACCCGGCCGCCGCCCTTGACGTCGGCGTAGTCGCGCACGCGGCGCAGCAGGCGGTTGGCGATCCGCGGGGTGCCCCGCGAGCGGGCGGCGATCTCGCGCGCGCCCTCGGCATCCATCTCGAGCTGGGTCAGTCGTGCCGAACGCTCGACGATGTGGACCAGGTGATCCACCTCGTAGAACTCCAGGCGCTGGATGATGCCGAAGCGGTCGCGCAGCGGGTTGGTCAGCATGCCGGCGCGGGTGGTCGCGCCCACCAGGGTGAACGGCGGCAGGTCGAGCTTGATCGAGCGGGCGGCCGGGCCTTCGCCGATCATGATGTCGATCTGGTAATCCTCCATCGCCGGGTAGAGGATCTCCTCGACCACCGAGGACAGGCGATGGATTTCGTCGATGAACAGCACGTCGCCCGGCTCGAGGTTGGTCAGCAGCGCGGCGAGATCGCCCGGGCGCTCGAGCACCGGGCCGGAGGTCTGCTTGAGGCTCACGCCCATCTCGTTGGCGATGATGTGCGCGAGCGTGGTCTTGCCCAGCCCCGGCGGGCCGAAGATCAGGACGTGATCGAGCGGCTCGCCGCGATTGCGCGCCGCGGGCACGAAGATTTCCATCTGCTCGACCACCGCCGGCTGGCCGATGTAGTCGGCGAGCCGACGCGGGCGCAGCGCCCGCTCGAGGGCTTCCTCGTCGGGGCGATGTTCGGAGCTGACGAAGCGGGCGTCTTCCATTCCCTCACTCATGGCTTACTTGACCGTCTGCCGCAGGGCCAGGCGTATCAGCGATTCGGCGTTGTCCGCACCTTCCTTCTCGGCCCGGGCGATCATCCGGCCGGCCTCGGCGGGCTTGTAGCCGAGCGCCTCGAGCGCGCTCAAGGCCTCGTCGCGCGGCGTGTCGACCGCCGGCTCACCGCCGGCCACCATCGGCGCGCCCCCGCCCGGCTGCTTGTCGAGCCGGTCGCGCATCTCGATGATCAGCCGTTCGGCGGTCTTCTTGCCAATGCCCGGCACCTTGGTCAGCGCGGTGACATCGTCGCTCATCACGCAGTCGCGGAACTGCGCCTCGGACATGCCCGAGAGCACCGCGACGGCCATGCGCGGACCGATGCCCGAGACCTTGATCAGGGCACGAAACAGGTCGCGCTCGCGGACCGTGGCAAAGCCGTAGAGCAGCTGGGCGTCCTCGCGCACCACCAGGTGGGTGTGCAGGACGACGTCGTCCTGTCCCTGGGTGGCAAAGAACGTCGACATGGGCGCCTCGACCTCGTAGCCGATGCCGTGCACGTCCACGAGCAGGAACGGCGGCTTGCGGGCGAGCACCCGTCCGGCCAAACGACCAATCATTTCCTTCCTCCAGCCTTGCCCGCCGCGCGGGCCATGAGTGTCGCGGCGTCCATGTCGCGCCAGCCGCGCGAGTCGCTGCGACGGCGGTAGCGGCGCTGGGACGCCTCGCGCAGGATCTCGC
Source organism: Guyparkeria sp. SB14A (assembly GCF_005096345.1). NCBI lineage: Bacteria > Pseudomonadati > Pseudomonadota > Gammaproteobacteria > Chromatiales > Thioalkalibacteraceae > Guyparkeria > Guyparkeria sp. SB14A. Next base: position 8,924 of record NZ_SWAW01000036.1, read on the forward strand.
GCGCCTCGCTGTTCGGCCCGCTGCCGGCCACCGCCGAGAAGGCGTTGCTACGGTAGCAGTGACACAGGGCCACGGCTGCCGCGTCCGCGCCGTCGGCCGAGGGCAACTCGTCCAGGCCGGCCAACCGCTGGATCATGTGCGCCACCTGGGCCTTGTCGGCCCGGCCGCTGCCGACCACGGCCTGCTTGACCGTCGCCGGCATGTATTCCTCGACCGCCAGCCCGTGACGCACCACGGCCGCCAGCGCCGCGCCACGCGCCTGGGCGAGCTTGAGCGAGGACGACTCGCTGCGGTACATGAAGATCTGCTCGATGGCGCACTCGGTCGGCTCGTGGGTCTCGATCCATTCGGAGACCACATCGAAAACGCCGCCCATGCGGGCGGCAAAGTCACCGTGAGACTGCAGGGAATGGCTCGACAGCTCGAGGCAACGGGCCCGCCCGCCGGCGAACTCGATTACCGCCAGCCCGAGCACGCGCGAGCCGGGGTCGATGCCGAGCACCCGCCGCGTGGAGCGATTCCCTGCCGGCGACTCAGGCATAGGCCGCTTCCGGGATCTCGCCGTTGTGGTAGACCTCCTGCACGTCGTCCAAGTCCTCAAGCATGTCGATCAGCTTGACCACCTTCTCGGCGTTCTCGCCCTCGACCGGCGCGCTGGTCGAGGCCCGCATGGTGACCTCGCTCTCCTCGGGGGGGAGGCCGGCGTCGATCATGGCCTGCTTGACGTCGCTGTACGTCTCCGGCGTGGTGGTGACCTCGATCGCGTTGTCGTCGAACACCTCGATGTCCTCGGCACCGGCCTCCATCGCCGCCTCCATGACCGGATCCTCGTCGCTGCCCGGCGGGTAGTAGAGCACGCCGAGTCGGGAGAACAGGAAGGAGACCGAGCCGTCGGTGCCGAGGTTGCCGCCGTTCTTCGAGAAGGCGTGGCGCACATCGGCCACCGTGCGGGTGTTGTTGTCGGTCATGCCGGTCACGTAGACGGCCACGCCGCCCGGGCCGTAGCCCTCGAAGGTGACCTCGACGAAATCCTGCCCTTCCAAGTCACCGGCGCCGCGTTTGGCGGCACGCTCGATGGTGTCCTTGGGCATGTTTGCGCCCAGGGCCTTGTCCCAGGCCAGGCGCAGGCGCGGGTTGGCCGAGGGGTCGGCGTTGCCACCGGTGCGCGCCGCGACCGTGATCTCACGGATGATCTTGGTCCAGAGCTTGCCGCGCTTCTTGTCCTGCGCGGCCTTGCGATGCTTGATGTTCGCCCACTTGCTGTGACCGGCCATTCTCCACCTTTGCTGTTACTGGCCGGACCCGCCGGAAAACCCCGCACGAGTCCAGCTCACCAGTTGACTGACACGATGCCGGGGATTCTATCACTGCCCGCCGGCATGCCGAGGAACCCGCAGGCCAGGAGGCAGTTGCAAAAAGGCGGACGCGCCAGGAACTCTCGCCACGACCGGAGGACACAGAACCAGCGAGCGAATACCCCGCTCGCGGCTCGGCAAGATGCCGGGACATCCACGAACAACCTGAAAAGGTGTTGTTATGAAACTCGAAGCCAAAACCATCGCTACCCTGATCAGCAGCACGGCATTGGCAACGATGATCGGCATGGGCAGCGCCCATGCCCAAAGCTCGGGCCAAGACGGCGCCGCCGACCCGGCGCAGCCGCAAGGCGACATCCAAGGTGATGCGCAGGGCGGTGTCCAAGGCGGCGCGCAAGGTGGCGGCGCTGGTGTCGGTGCCGAGGGCGGCGTCCAAGGCGGCGCGCAAGCCGGCGACCAGGAAGGCACGCAAGGCAGTGTCGGGGGCGGTGCCCGGGGGGGGCGCTGGGGGTGGCGCTGACGGCACAGCCCCGCCACCGACTGCCGGCGACGAGGACGACGAAGAGGAGAACGGCGGCATCGGCATGTAACCCACCGCCCGGAGGCGGCACGCTCGCCCCCAAAGCAAGGACAAAACGCCCGGCCGGTCGCCGGGCGTTTTTGTTTGCGGCGACGTAGAGGAAGCCGAGGAACATGGCGCCACCCGTCGAGCCCTCGGCCTGCCCCTCCCTCAACAGAACGACGTGTCAGGAACTCTCACTACGCTCGACGGCCAAATCACGACTGGGCGATGCATTCGCCCGTTGATCGGCAACACGTCGATCATCCCGTTAATGCAAAGGGAGGACGTCTTATGAAATTCGAAGCGAAAACGATTGCGACCCTTGTGAGTAGCACGGCACTGGCGATGGCCATCGGCATGGGATCCGCGCACGCCGAAGGCACCGACATGCAATCTCACGAATCAGGGGACGGCCCGACCATGCCCGAACACCCCGAAGGCAAGGGTGCAGCGCCCAGCACTGGCATGGGCGGGGCGCTTCGGGACGAAGACGTGCAAGGTCACGACACCTCAAAGCCTGCCGGGGTTGACGGGGAACAATCTGATCAGCCTGAGGACAAGGGCGATGGAAGCATGGGCCACGATGACGCGGGAACGAATGGCGGGGGCATGTAACCCGCACCGAGCTGAGTCAGGCCACCTCGCCTGACGGTCGCTTGAGAATGCCCGGCCTCCTCGCCGGGCGTTTTTTTACATCACGCCTTGGCATCGGCCGAACGCCACCAGAGCAGCCACAACCCCAGCGCGGTGGCATACAGGCAGGCCATTCCGACTGCCAGGGCGACCAGCGAATCCGCCAACCACGCCACCATCACCCCGGACACCAACCCGGCGAAGGCCATCTGCGTCGCCCCTTGCAACGCCGAGGCCAGGCCGCGCTGGGCGGGCCAGTAGTCCAGCGCGGTGATGTTGAGCGCCGGCATGGTGGTCGCCATGCCCATCACGTAGAGCGTGATCGGCGTGACCGTCAGCCAGACGCCGTGGGTCACGTCCGGCGGCTGCGCCCAGGCCTGGATCAGGTTGTAGATCACGGCCAACCCGGTCAACGCAAGACCGAGCGCCATGGTGGCGGTCATGCTCAATCGCCCGGCGAGCCAACGGGTCAGCCGGCTACCCAGGATCAGCCCGGCGACCAGCGGCACGAAGAATTTCCAGAAATCGGTCTCGGACTGGCCGAGATGATCGATCAGGATCACCGGGGCGGCGGCGACGTACAGGAACATGCCGCCGAACAGCAGCGCGAACACCACGATCAGCTGCATGTAGCGTGGATGGGACAGCGCCCGGGCATAGCTCTTGAAGACAAAGCGCGCGGCGAACGACTGGCGCGCCTCGGGGGCGACGGTTTCCGGCAGCAGCCGCCAGATCGCGATCACCAGCAATAGCGAGAACCCCAGCAGAAACCAGAACACCGAGCGCCAGCCGAACCATTCGTGCAACCAGCCGCCGATAATGGGCGCGGCGGCCGGGGCGGCGGCAAAAATCAGCATCACGTTGGCCATCACCCGCTGGGCGTCGGCACCGGCGAACAGGTCGCGCACCAGTGCCCGGCCGATCACCACGCCCGCCCCGGCCGCCAGTCCCTGCCCGATCCGGGCGGCGATCAACTGGCCGATGCTCTGCGAGAGCGCGGCGAAGATGGTCATCAGCGCATAGGCCAGCAGGGCGAGCAGGATCACACGCTTGCGGCCGAAGCTGTCGGACGCCGGCCCGTAGAACAGCATCATCGAACCGAAGCCGAGCAGGTAGAGCGATAGGGTCTGCTGGATGGCCGCCTGCCCCACGCCGAACTCGCCGGCAATGGCGTGGAAGGACGGCAGGTAGGCATCGACGGTGAACGGCGCGAGCATCAACAGCCCGGCGATCACCAGGATCAGGACGACGGCGCGACGCCCGCTCGGGGCGTCACCGGCATCACGGGATGGGTCTTCGCCCGACGCGTTCACGCCGGACCGATCACGCCGGCACCGCGTCGCGCATACCGGAGTGGTAGCGCAGGAAGCTCTTGAGTTGCTGGTGACCGTGCTGGGTGAGGATAGACTCGGGGTGGAACTGCACGCCCTCAATCGCGTACTCGCGGTGACGGAACCCCATCACCTCGTCGACCGAACCGTCCTCGTTCTGTGTCCAGGCGGTGACCTCGAGCACCTCGGGGATGCTGTCGCGGGCGACCACCAGCGAGTGGTAGCGCGTCGCCTCGAAGGGGTTGGGCAGGCCTTCGAAGACGCCCTCGCCCGTGTGGTAGACCGGCGAGACCTTCCCGTGCATCACCTCGCGGGCCCGCACCACCTTGCCGCCGAACACCTGGCCGATCGCCTGGTGCCCGAGGCAGACCCCCAGAATGGGCAGCTTGCCGGCGAAGTGACGGATCACCTCGAGCGAGATGCCGGCCTGGTCGGGATCGCAGGGCCCCGGGGAGACCACGATGTGGGTCGGTCCGCGCGCCTCGATCTCCTCGATGGTGACCTGGTCGTTGCGCGCCACCCAGACCTCTTCACCCAGCTCGCCCAGGTACTGGACCAGGTTGTAGGTAAACGAATCGTAGTTGTCGAGCATCAGGACCACTTTGGCGCATCCTATTGATTTATAAGGGTTTTTAAAGCAAGCAATTTTCGTGCCTTAGAAGTTTATGAGTCCCGTTGGTCAAAAAAATTGCTCGCAAGCCGTTCATACGGGCGTTTAGCGCGTGACTCACAGTCCAATAGTACATCGGAACACCAATGTCCCGCACACCTGCACGAACCACACGACTCCCGACTGTTCGCCGGGAGGGACGACGCATCATGACAATGTAAAAACAACGTCTTGATCGTCCCAAGCAACGGCTTCGAGGGGCATTGCGGACAACCGGAACGCTCACGTAAACTTTGGACTAAAGCCCCCGGCAGTAAGCCTCACTTCATGAATCCAAGTGAAGCCGAACCCTGGGGCTTTTTATCGTGAGGCGAAGCGCGCGGGCGCAGCGGCGTCACACCAACGATCGTATTCTCTGCTCGCCAAGCTCAATGAGCTCATCGATAGACAGCGGGGAGCCAGCTTGCCTGACGCGCCGACTTTCCTCCCCAGCCTCCTCAAGCAGCTCTATCAGCAACGCTGCAATATCCTTAGCTTTAGAAGCGCCCCACCAACCAACCAGAGCGGCACGCAGCTCCCTCTCAGGATCGCCTCTACTCGAAACAGAGAACAGGAGCCGGACCAAAATTCGCAACCTTTCATCGAAGCTGGCGAACAACAGCCGGTCTGGCGCATCCCCGGCACCATTCACCCTCTGAACCATGTCACTGAGGTGCGTCAGATCCCAGGCTGCGTTACGAACGCCATCGATCGCCTTGTCCCTGTTAGGCGAGTGAAGTTGCTTGAAAAGCCCTTTTCGGGGCGGGGAGCGTGGGGCGAAGTAAATCGAGGCGAGCAAAGCCGCTGGTCCAGCGATCATGAAATCATCGCGCATCCAAGTCAGCAAAGCGCGCATGCGCTCCAAATTTGAGGCATCTGACAGCTCAAGCTCAGCAATCTTCAGCGCTGCAATGTAGTTCCGTCGCCAGCGGCGCAGAGGAAAGGCTAGATCGTGAGAACTAGGGGAGCTACTCAGCTCCACCGCATCAAGCGCATCCCTGTCTCCAAAAACAAGATCCAGCCATTGGTAGGGATTTGCGTTATCCGCTTCTCGGAATCTAGCCAGCTCGGCGTTGGCAGCGGCGTTGCCTTGATTGTGTGCAAGCTCATGAAACGCGATCGATGGCTCGATCTGAATATCCAAGAAGTGACAAAAGGCCTTTATTCCCGCGACCTTCCTCAGCATAGGGCCCATTGGCTGACCTGCCGCGATCTGGGCCATCCGAGACACGATATTCCTATCGGGGAGGAGAATGGTCTGCACGCCCTCCATCACATGCTGATATATGAAGGCGTCAGGACAGCAAAGCCCAGAAGCAGGCGGAAAATAGCCCGGAACGAACACCCTTTCCGCCTCTAACATTGCCCCGAGAGCGCTCAGCTCCCTGTAGGGGAAGCCTGGTGGCAGCTCGATGGCTCGTTCTTCATGGCCCAGCTGAAACTCATCCGGGCCAAAAACGAGAACAACACGATTTGGGCTACTAGGTCGTGCAAACACACCGCACACTCAAAGCTCTAACGCCTGGCATAGCTTCCACTCAACCGCTGCCGCCAAAGCCTATTAAGGTCAAACCTAAGCGAGAGCCCCGCCGTTGACTGCACTGATTCACCTTGCATGCACCCTCTGCGCTCTAAAGACCATGCTGCCGTGCGTATTCATACAAACGCCTAAACCGATGATCCTCTCGCAAGCTTGGACTGGCCCCTTCGATGGCGATCAAACACGCCCCAAGCTTCCGGGCTCCCCAAGGCTGATCAACAATGATCCTGTCGAGAAATGACAGAGCGGCCTCTGGAAACCGAGAGGCCAAACCCGACTTCTCCAAGTCCCGCACCACGAACTCAGGATGCTCAACCCGACTGAGCCAGGAATCCACCTCGGCCCTTGCTGCCGGGAATTCTCCAGACGAAGCCACGCAAAGTCGCGAAAACGACTCGGCTATGTTGCTCGAGGCCAACTCTCGGGATTTCGGCCAAACCTTCTGAAGGAAAGGCAAAACTCTATTTCGCCAGTATTCTTCGCTCTGGTCACCTGCTCCAACGAGCGCTTGCGCCAACGCTTTCGCGACATCCTCCAACCCCTCTTGAGGCAAGCATCCAATGGCGTCCCGCAACTCCTTGTCGGAGTAGCCCTCCACCGAACCCAAAGCAACATAAGTAAGAAACGTTGCAAACTGCCTCTTATGCTCACCCAATTCCTCAAAGTGAGTGGCGGTCAGCAATAGCTGCTCCTTAAACTCGATGACAAGGGGGAGGTATAACCGCGGTGACCAAAGAAAACCTTCCCATGCCGCCCTTGCTTCAGCGACGTCATGGCCCCAATCGAAGAGGGGCAACAGGGAAGACCTAGTCCAATCACGATCTACTCGGTACAGAGCGATCAAACGTGAAGCTAAAAGAACCCGCCCATGACGATATCTATCCACACGATCATCACAGACCTGGCTAAACATCGCCCTTAGCTCATCAGGCAGCCCGTCGCCGTCTTTGGGGCTTCTCCTGAACCAGTAGGCCAGCAAAGCCTGAACCACATGGCCAATAGGATGGTTGATCGCATCCATGACAGGGGAGCTAGACATCTCACCATCAATGCGAATACCACTATCTGCGTCGAGGGGAAGGTCCAGTATTCGCTGACCCACGCCAATCAAGGTTTGCTCATGTCTCTCGGTTGACTCCGCAGCCACCTTGATCCAATTAGTGATGCTGCGAGCATTCTCCTGCAATACGAAGTCAGGCATTGTCAACACGAACGGGGCGGCATAACGCCACGATCTTTTTACCTGAACCGGACCGCTGCTCCACGCCTGGAAGGCCTCACGCCAGCGAACTAGTGGCCAAACATCTTCTTCGGCCAAATCGCACAGCGCCAAGAAGCTGCGGCAAAAATGCTTGCGGCATTTCCTCCACCAATCATCCTCATGAAGCGGATGATCGGTTTGCGGCTTTTCCTTCAGCCAAGCAGCAAGCTCGTCCCGATTTCGCGGGGCGATATCGACAACACGGTTTGCATCGAAATCTGGGTCACCGGTTCCGCTCATCCAATGAAGAAATTCTTCTCTTTGATGCGGTGACATCTGCAATTCAGGATATTCGTCCTGCAAACAGGACAAGCGGACAGCAGACTCCTCACCTAGCCTCGCGCCACCCTCCTGTAGCTTGGCCAGACGCAACCAGACCGCGCGATCCACTAAAGCCTGCCAGTCTCCAGAATTTAGGTCCGGCGAATACATCCGTCTTGGTGGGCCACCAAGTATCAAACGTTCAAGCCTAAGCTGAACGTCAGGGGCCAAATCCGCACCTTGGAGCACAAGGAGCCGCATGGTTTCCCTATGCGTGTGGGGGGACCAAAACCACCACGCACCATCGGACGCTAGCCAATCGACCCAGTTCTCTAGGTGTGGAGTCTCATGAGGTTGTCCTCGGGTAACCCAAGGACGCTGATGGGCGGTTTATGGTCAAGGCTGCCATGTTGCCGGTGCCAATTGTAGTCATGCAGCCATCTGGGTAAGTGCTGAGCA
>NZ_SWAW01000037.1:0-15766 GCF_005096345.1 Guyparkeria sp. SB14A
CGAAGGAAGAGGGTGGTCGTCACACCCCGTTCTTCAACGGCTACCGCCCGCAGTTCTACTTCCGCACCACCGACGTGACTGGCGCTTGCGAGCTGCCGGAAGGCACCGAGATGGTCATGCCGGGTGATAACGTGGCGATGACCGTCACGCTGATCGCGCCGATCGCGATGGAAGAAGGTCTGCGCTTTGCCGTCCGCGAAGGCGGCCGCACCGTCGGCGCCGGCGTCGTTTCCAAGATCATCGAGTAACCCGCAACGGGTTGCGTCAAGGCGCGGAGTCGGATAGACTTCGCGCTCTTTTTTCGCGGTAGGCGAAAACACTAGGGCAGTAGCTCAACTGGCAGAGCAACGGTCTCCAAAACCGTAGGTTGGGGGTTCGAGTCCCTCCTGCCCTGCCACTTCCGTGCAGGGGGTGCCCGCCGGGCCCGGTTCGCCGGCCGGCGGGTACTGTCTTTGAAGCGTGAGTTCCTAACATGTCGGAAAAGTCCGTGCAGCCCACGTCGTCTGGTCTGGATTCAGCCAAGATCGCGCTCGCGATCGCCCTGATCCTGGCCGGCATCGTGGGTTATTACCTGCTTGATGACCAGCCGCTGTTCCTGCGCATCCTGGCCGTCGTGGCAGGTGCGGGGCTCGCGATCGCCGTGGCGTACACCACGGCTGTCGGGCGGTCGATCTGGCAGTTCACCTTCGACTCGCGTCTCGAGGTCAAGAAGATGGTCTGGCCGACGCGCCAGGAAGCGACGCAGACGACCCTCGTGGTCATCCTGCTCGTCATCCTGATCGGCCTGTTCCTCTGGGGCGTCGACTCGCTGCTGGGTTGGATCGTTCGCAGCATTACCGGTTAGGAGGCTTAAGCATGGCGATGCGCTGGTACGTCGTCCAGGCGTTCTCACAGTACGAAAACAGCGTCAAGAAGGCGTTGCAGGAGCGCATCGAGCGCGCCGGTCTGCAGCATCTGTTCGGCGAGATCCTCGTTCCGTCCGAGGAGGTGGTCGAGATGCGCGACGGCGTCAAGCGCCGTTCCGAGCGCAAGTTCTTCCCGGGTTACGTGCTGGTCCAGGTGGACATGACCGACGAGGCGTGGCACCTAATCAACTCGGTGCCGCGCGTGCTGGGCTTTATCGGCAACTCGGGTGGCAAGCCGACGCCGATCACCGAGCGCGAGGCCGACCAGATCCTCAACCGGATGAAGGATTCGACCGAGAAGCCGAAGCCGAAGACGCTGTTCGACGTCGGCGAGATGGTCCGCGTCTGCGACGGTCCGTTCAACGACTTCACCGGCACGGTCGAGGAAGTCAACTACGAGAAGAGCCGCCTGCGTGTCGCGGTGAGCATTTTCGGACGTTCCACCCCGGTGGAACTGAATTTCGACCAGGTCGAGAAGACCTGATTTGTCGGCACACGGGGAGCCCGGCCCGGCGTCGGGCGCTACTACCCACTTGAGAGGTCATCATGGCTAAGAAAGTCTCCGCTTACATCAAGCTTCAGGTGCCTGCCGGTCAGGCCAACCCGTCGCCCCCCATCGGTCCCGCCCTGGGTCAGCACGGCGTCAACATCATGGGCTTCTGCAAGGAGTTCAACGCCGCGTCGGGCAACATCGAGCCGGGTCTTCCCGTTCCGGTGGTGATCACTGTCTATCAGGACAAGTCGTTCACCTTCATCATGAAGACCCCGCCGGCCGCGATCCTTCTGAAGAAGGCCGTCGGCATCAAGAGCGGTTCCGCCGAGCCGAACAAGACCAAGGTTGGCACGGTCACCCGCGAGCAGCTCGAAGAGATTGCCAAGACCAAGGAGCCGGACCTGACGGCGAAGGATCTCGACGCCCGTGTGCGCACCATTGCCGGTAGCGCCCGCAGCATGGGCCTGAACGTGGAGGGTGTGTGAGATGGCCAAGCTGAGCAAGCGTCAGAAGCTGATCGCCGAGAAGATCGATCGCAACCGTCAGTACGGTGCCGAAGAGGCCTTCGCCCTGCTGAAGGAAGTCTCCAAGGTGAAGTTCAACGAGTCCGTTGACGTCGCCGTCAACCTGGGCGTCGACCCGCGCCGCTCGGACCAGATGGTTCGCGGTTCCACCGTGCTGCCGCGCGGCACCGGTCAGGACGTGCGCGTTGCCGTCTTTGCCCAGGGTGCCAACGCCGAGGCGGCCAAGGAAGCCGGTGCCGACATCGTCGGCATGGACGACCTCGCCGACGAGATCAAGCAGGGTCGCATGGACTTCGACGTCGTCATCGCCTCCCCGGACGCGATGCGCGTGGTCGGCCAGCTGGGTCAGATCCTCGGCCCGCGTGGCCTGATGCCGAACCCGAAGGTGGGCACGGTTTCCACCGACGTGGGCACGGCGGTCAAGAACGCCAAGGCCGGCCAGGTTCGTTACCGCACCGACAAGAACGGCATCATCCACTGCACCATCGGCAAGGTGGACTTCGATCCGGCGGCGCTGATCGACAACCTCAATGCCCTGATCGGCGACCTGAACAAGGCCAAGCCGTCGGCGGCAAAAGGCGTGTACATGAAGCGTGTATCCGTCTCGACCACGATGGGCCCCGGCCTGGTGGTCGACCAGGGTTCGCTCGCGGAATAACCGCGGCGCAACCCCCGAATAACCGGCCTCGACCCGCGTGTCGAGGCCGGTCACGTTCTTTGGACTGCCGGTATTGATACCGGTGGCGTCAAAGACCGCAGGCGCGGGCGGGTTCGCCCTCCCGCTTAATCGAGAAAGCCTGCGCAGACGGTCAGAGTCCCGATGATTTCATGTCTGGGTGGCCGTTACGAAGGGCGATTCGTGCACCGCGCGAATCGGTTTCAAACGAAAAGGGCTTGTCCCTTTGTAACCGTAGGTAAGAGACGTGGCATTAACCTTCGATCGCAAGAAGTTGGTTGTCGCTGAAGTCGCCGAGGTTGCATCCAAGGCCTACTCGGCGGTTGGCGTCGAGTATCGAGGCTTGACGGTCTCACAGGTTACCGAACTTCGCGTCAAGGCACGCGAAGCCGGTGTTTACCTGCGTGTCGTCAAGAACACTCTGGCCAAGCGCGCCCTGGAAGGCACCGAGTACGAATGCATGAGCGACGCCCTGCGCGGCCCGCTCATCCTCGCGTTCTCGCTGGACGACCTGGGCTCCGCGGCGCGTCTGATGAAGGACGCTGCCAAGGAGATGGAAGCGCTTGAGGTCCAGTTCGTGTCCTTGGGTGGCGAACTCCTCCCGGCTTCCGCTATCGATCGCGTTGCCAGCCTGCCGACCCGTGAGGAAGCGCTTGCGCAACTCATGGCGACCATGCAGGCGCCGGTCACCAAGCTGGCCCGTACCTTCAACGAGGTACCGGGCAAGCTGGTTCGCACCGTGGCAGCCGTTCGCGACCAGAAACAAGCGGCTTAACCTTTTTCATCACTTTTCAGGTACTCAATCATGGCAGTTACAAAAGACGATATCCTCGAAGCGATCTCCAACATGTCCGTCATGGAGGTCGTTGAACTGATCTCCGACATGGAAGAGAAGTTCGGCGTAAGCGCCGCGGCCGCCGTTGCCGCCGCTCCGGCAGCTGGTGGTGGCGAAGGCGCCGCCGCTGCAGAAGAGAAGACCGAGTTCGACGTGGTCCTGAGCTCGTTCGGTTCCAACAAGGTTGCCGTCATCAAGGCGACCCGCGAGCTGACCGGCCTGGGCCTCAAGGAAGCCAAGGAACTGGTCGAAGGTGCTCCGAGCGCCATCAAGGAAGGCGTCGAGAAGGACGAGGCCGAGTCCATGAAGGCCAAGCTCGAAGAGGCAGGCGCTTCCGTCGAGCTCAAGTAAACGAGTGCAAGGGTCGCTTAACCACAGCACCCAGGTACGGGCTGGTGGCCTTCGGGTCGCCGGCCTTTACGCGCTTGTTGGGCGTCCTTTCGCGATCGGATCGACGGTCTGATCGCGAAAGGTTGCCCGGGGCCGCCGATTGCGGCTCCACCCAGGGGGAACGGATCCCCGCGCGCCACGGCGTGCATCGCCAGTCCGCTGGCGATCACACTCAGATTGTCCCGACGAGGAAAGTAGATGAGCTATTCATTCACTGAGAAGAAGCGAATCCGCAAGGACTTCGGCAAGCGTGCCGAGGTCCTGCCGGTCCCCTATCTGTTGACCACGCAGGTCAAATCCTACGAGGGTTTCCTGCAGCAGGGTGTGGCGCAGAAGGAGCGTCGCAACATCGGGCTGCACGCGGCGCTGGGCTCGGTGTTTCCGATCGCGAGCCATTCGGGCAATGCTGAAATCGATTACGTCGACTACCACTTCGGCGAGCCGGCGTTCGATGTCCGCGAATGCCAGATCCGCGGCCTGACCTACTCGGCACCGCTGCGCGTCAAGCTGCGCCTGGTCATCTACGACAAGGACGCCCCGGCGGGCTCCAAGGTCGTCAAGGACATCCGCGAGCAGGATGTCTACATGGGCGAGATCCCGCTGCAGACCGAGAGCGGCACCTTCGTCGTCAACGGCACCGAGCGTGTCATCGTCTCCCAGCTGCACCGCTCGCCGGGCGTGTTCTTCGACCACGACAAGGGCAAGAGCACCAGCTCCAAGCGCATGCTGTTCTCCGCGCGGGTGATCCCGTACCGCGGCTCCTGGCTCGACTTCGAGTTCGACCAGAAGGACCTCGTCTACGTCCGCATCGACCGTCGTCGCAAGATCCCGGCGTCGATCCTGCTGCGTGCGCTGGGCTACAACAACGAGGAGATGCTCGACATCTTCTTCGAGCACGACGAGTTCCGCGTCGACGGCGAGAACCTCGCGCTCACCCTGGTTCCCGAGCGTCTCAAGGGCACCGACGCGGCCTTCGACATCGAGGTCGACGGCGAGACCATCGTCAAGGCGGGCAAGCGCATCACCGCCAAGCACGTGCGTGATCTCAACAACGCCAAGATCGACAACCTGCCGGTTCCGGCGGAGTTCGTGGTCGGCCGCACGCTCGCCAAGGACGTGGTCGACACCGACAGCGGCGAAGTGATCGCCAACGCCAACGACGAGATCACCGAGGAGATGCTGGCGAGCTTCCAGAAGGCCGGCATCGAGTCGTTCAAGACCCTGTACTACAACGAGGTCGACCGCGGCCCGTACATGTCGCTGACCCTGCGCAACGATCCGTCCACCACGCCGCTCGAGGCGATGGTCGAGATCTACAAGATGATGCGCCCGGGCGAGCCGCCGACCAAGGACGCGGCCGAAGGCCTGTTCCACGGCCTGTTCTTCTCCGAGGAGCGCTACGATCTCTCCGAGGTCGGCCGCATGAAGTTCAACCGTCGCCTCGAACGCGAGGGCGATTCCGGTCCGGGCATCCTCTACGACGCCAAGTACTTCGGTCGCCTGGCCGAGGCCGGTGACGAGATCGCCAAGAAGCGCTTCGAGGAGAGCGGCGAGCTGTCCGACATCCTCGACGTGCTGATGGAACTGATCGCCATCCGCAACGGCAACGGCAAGACCGACGACATCGACCACCTTGGCAACCGTCGCATCCGCTCGGTGGGCGAGATGGCCGAGAACGTCTTCCGCATCGGTCTGGTGCGGGTCGAGCGCGCCGTCAAGGAGCGCCTGACCCAGGCCGAGAGCGAGGGCCTGACCCCGCAAGACCTGATCAACGCCAAGCCGGTCGCGGCCGCGGTCAAGGAGTTCTTCGGCTCCTCGCAGCTGTCGCAGTTCATGGACCAGAACAACCCGCTGTCCGAGGTCACGCACAAGCGTCGTATCTCGGCCCTCGGCCCGGGCGGTCTGACCCGCGAGCGTGCCGGCTTCGAGGTGCGCGACGTGCACACCACGCACTACGGCCGCGTCTGCCCGATCGAGACGCCGGAAGGCCCGAACATCGGCCTGATCAACTCCCTGGCCGTGTTCGCGCAGACCAACACCTACGGCTTCCTCGAGACGCCGTACCGCAAGGTGGTCGACGGCAAGGTCACCTCGGACGTCGACTGGCTGTCGGCCTACGAGGAGGAGAAGTACACCATCGCCCAGGCCAATGCGCCGTTGGACGAAGACGGTCGCTTGACCGGTGAGCTGATCTCCGCGCGGAAATCGGGCGAGTTCATGCTCTCCGACCCGTCCGAGATCCAGTACATGGACGTCTCGCCGAAGCAGATCGTGTCGGTGGCCGCCTCGATCATCCCGTTCCTCGAGCACGATGACGCCAACCGCGCCCTGATGGGCTCGAACATGCAGCGTCAGGCGGTTCCGACCCTGAAGGCGGACAAGCCGCTGGTCGGTACCGGCATGGAGCGCGTGGTCGCGACCGATTCCGGCGCCTGCGTGGTCGCCAAGCGCGGCGGCGTGGTGGACCGCGTCGACGCCTCGCGCGTCGTGGTCCGGGTCAAGGCCGAGGAGGCCACCCAGGGCGAGGTCGGTGTCGACATCTACAACCTGACCAAGTACACCCGCTCGAACCAGAACACCTGCATCAACCAGCGTCCGCTGGTGAAGGTCGGTGACCAGATCGAGAAGGGCGACGTGCTGGCCGACGGCCCGTCCGTCGACATGGGCGAGTTGGCACTGGGCCAGAACATCCTCTGTGCCTTCATGCCCTGGAACGGCTACAACTTCGAGGATTCCATCCTCATGTCCGAGCGGGTGGTGCGTGAAGACCGCTTCACCACCATCCACATCGAGGAGCTCAACTGTGTCGCCCGCGACACGAAGCTGGGCGCTGAGGAGATCACGGCCGACATCCCGAACGTCGCCGAGAACCTGCTCAACAAGCTCGACGAGGCCGGCGTGGTGCACATTGGTGCCGAGGTCAAGCCGAACGACATCCTGGTGGGCAAGGTCACGCCGAAGGGCGAAACCCAGCTCACCCCGGAGGAAAAGCTCCTCAGAGCCATCTTCGGCGAGAAGGCGTCCGACGTGAAGGACACCTCCCTGCGCGTTCCGCAGGGCATCGAAGGCACCGTCATCGACGTCCGTGTCTTCACCCGTGACGGCATCGAGAAGGACAGCCGTGCCCGTGCCATCGAAGAGGCCGACCTCGATGCGGTGCGCAAGGATCTCAAGGATCGCATGCGCATCATCGAGGGCGACATCCAGGCGCGCGTTCGCGACGTGCTGCTGGGCAAGGTCGCCGTCGGTGGCCCGACTGGCGTCAAGGCCGGCGGCAAGATCACCGCCGCGCAGCTGAACAAGATCGATCCGGCCAAGTGGTTCGAGATCCGCGTCGAGGACGAGTCCGCCGCTTCCGCGCTGGAGGAGTACAAGGCCCAGCTCGAGCGCGAGAAGGCCGACGCCGAGGCGCGGTTCGAGGACAAGAAGCGCAAGATCCAGCAGGGCGACGACCTGCAGCCGGGCGTGCTCAAGATGGTCAAGGTCTACGTGGCCGTGAAGCGTCGCATCCAGCCGGGCGACAAGCTCGCCGGCCGCCACGGCAACAAGGGCGTCATCTCGATGATCGTGCCCGAGGAAGACATGCCGTACATGGAAGACGGCACGCCGATGGACATCTGCCTCAACCCGCTGGGTGTTCCGTCGCGGATGAACATCGGTCAGATCCTCGAGACCCACCTGGGCCTGGCCGCCCGCGGCCTGGGTCACCAGATCGAGAAGCGCCTCAAGCTCGAGCGCGAGAAGGCGATCAAGGAGCTGCGCGCGTTCCTCGACAAGGTGTACAACCACCGCGAGGAGCCGACCGTCGATCTCGACAGCCTGACCGACGACGAGCTGATCGAGATGGCCGGCAACCTCAAGAAGGGCGTGCCGATGGCCACGCCGGTCTTCGACGGTGCGGTCGAGGACGAGGTCAAGCACATGCTCAAGCTCGCCGAGATGCCGGAGAACGGTCAGGTGCAGCTTTACGACGGCCGCAGCGGCGAGCCGTTCGAGCGCAAGACCACCGTCGGCTACATGTACATCCTCAAGCTCAACCACCTGGTCGACGACAAGATGCACGCGCGTTCGACCGGTCCGTACAGCCTGGTCACCCAGCAGCCGCTGGGCGGCAAGGCGCAGTTCGGCGGTCAGCGCTTCGGCGAGATGGAGGTCTGGGCGCTCGAGGCGTACGGTGCGGCCTATACGCTGCAGGAAATGCTGACGGTCAAGTCCGACGACGTCGACGGCCGGAACAAGATGTACAAGCACATCGTCGATGGCGATCACCGCATGGACGCGGGCATGCCGGAGTCCTTCAACGTGCTGTTGAAGGAAATCCGCTCGCTCGGGATCAACATCGAGCTGGAACAAGACGACGAGTGATTTCCGGGGCATGGGCCCGCCGGGTAATCCCGGGCCCATGGTGCCGTGTGACAGAACACGTTAGGCAGGTAGTCAATGAAAGAATTGCTTAATCTGATGAACCACGAGGTCGGCGAAGAGGACTTCGACCACATCCGTATCTCGCTGGCCTCCCCGGAGATGATCCGTTCCTGGTCGTTCGGCGAAGTGAAGAAGCCGGAGACCATCAACTACCGCACCTTCAAGCCGGAGCGCGATGGCCTGTTCTGCGCCAAGATCTTCGGCCCGGTGCGGGATTACGAGTGCCTCTGCGGCAAGTACAAGCGCCTCAAGCACCGCGGTGTCGTGTGCGAGAAGTGTGGCGTCGAGGTCACCCTCTCGAAGGTCCGCCGCGAGCGCATGGGCCACATCGAGCTGGCGTGCCCGGTCGCGCACATCTGGTTCCTGAAGTCGCTGCCGAGCCGCATCGGTCTGCTGCTGGACATGACGCTGCGCGACATCGAGCGCGTCCTGTACTTCGAGGCGTTCATCGTCACCGATCCGGGCATGACCACCCTGAACAAGGGCGATCTGCTCACCGACGAGATGTACATCGAGGCCCTCGAGCAGTTCGGCGACGAGTTCGAGGCGGGCATGGGCGCCGAGTCCATCCAGAAGCTCTTGAAGGAGATCAACCTCGACGACGAGATCCTCAAGCTGCGCGACGAGCTAGCCGAGACCGGCTCGGAGACCAAGATCAAGCGCATCACCAAACGCCTGAAGCTCCTGGAATCGTTCCGCGCCTCCGGCAACCGCCCGGAGTGGCTGGTCATGACCCAGCTGCCGGTGCTTCCGCCGGACCTGCGTCCGCTCGTCCCGCTGGACGGCGGCCGGTTCGCGACCAGTGACCTCAACGATCTCTACCGTCGGGTCATCAACCGCAACAACCGCCTCAAGCGCCTGCTCGAGATCAATGCGCCGGACATCATCCTGCGCAACGAGAAGCGGATGCTGCAGGAGTCGGTCGACTCGCTGCTCGACAATGGTCGTCGCGGCCGCGCCGTCACCGGCACCAACAAGCGTCCCCTGAAGTCGCTCGCCGACATGATCAAGGGCAAGCAGGGCCGCTTCCGCCAGAACCTGCTCGGCAAACGCGTCGACTACTCGGGCCGTTCGGTCATCGTGGTCGGCCCGACCCTGCGCCTGCACCAGTGCGGTCTGCCCAAGAAGATGGCGCTCGAGCTGTTCAAGCCGTTCATCTTCGGCAAGCTGCATCGCCGTGGTCTCGCCACCACCATCAAGGCGGCCAAGAAGCTGGTCGAGCGCGAGGGCGCCGAGGTCTGGGACGTGCTCGAGGAAGTGATCCGCGAGCACCCGGTGCTGCTGAACCGCGCCCCGACCCTGCACCGTCTGGGCATCCAGGCGTTCGAGCCGACCCTGATCGAGGGCAAGGCGATCCAGCTGCACCCGCTGGTCTGCTCGGCCTACAACGCCGACTTCGACGGTGACCAGATGGCGGTGCACGTGCCGCTGTCGCTGGAGGCGCAGTCGGAAGCCCGCGCGCTGATGATGTCGACCAACAACGTCCTGTCGCCCGCCTCCGGCGAGCCGGTCATCGTGCCGTCGCAGGACATCGTGCTCGGCATCTACTACATGACGCGTTCCAAGGTGAACGCGCGTGGCGAGGGCATGATCTTCGCCGACACCGACGAGGTGCAGCGCGCCTACGACAACGGCCAGGTGGAGCTGGGCGCGCTGGTGCGTGTCCGCATCCGTGACTGGACCCGCGAGGAAGACGGCACGGTCGAATCCAAGACCGCCATCGTCGAGACCACCGTCGGCCGCGCCCTGCTGTACCGGATCGTGCCCGAGGGCATTCCCTTCGAGCAGATCAACAAGGACATGGGCAAGAAGCCGATCTCGGCGCTGCTCAACTACGTCTACCGTCACCTGGGTCTGAAGGACACGGTCGTGTTCGCCGACCAGCTGATGTACACGGGCTTCCGCTACGCGACCCGCTCGGGCATCTCGATCTGCTCGGACGACATGATCGTCCCGGCCTCGAAGGATGCCGAGCTGGCCGCCGCCGAGGCCGAGGTCAAGGAGATCCAGGACCAGTACGGCCAGGGTCTCGTGACCGAGAAGGAGCGTTACAACAAGGTGGTCGACATCTGGTCGCGCGCCAACGACTCCATCTCCCGCTCGATGATGGAGCAGCTGGGCGCGCACACCGTCAAGGACAAGGACGGCAACGACGTCACCCAGAACTCCTTCAACGCGATCTTCATGATGGCGGACTCCGGCGCGCGGGGTAGTGCGGCGCAGATCCGTCAGCTGGCCGGCATGCGCGGCCTGATGACCAAGCCGGACGGCTCGATCATCGAGACGCCGATCACCGCGAACTTCCGCGAGGGTCTGAACGTACTCCAGTACTTCATCTCGACCCACGGCGCCCGTAAGGGTCTGGCGGATACCGCCCTGAAGACCGCGAACTCCGGTTACCTGACCCGTCGCTTGGTCGACGTGGCGCAGGACCTGGTCGTGACCTCCGACGACTGCGGCACCACCACCGACGGTCTGAAGATGACCGCCGTGATCGAGGGTGGCGACGTGGTCGAGGGCCTGGGCAACCGGATCCTGGGTCGCGTGACCTCCAAGGACCTGGTCGTGCCGGGTACTGAGGAAGTCCTGCTGCCGGCCGGCACCCTGATCGACGAGGCGATGGTCGCCCGCATCGAGCAGTCGGGCATCGACGAGGTCTGGGTCCGTTCCGCGATCACCTGTGAGGCGCGTCACGGCGTCTGTGCCAAGTGCTACGGGCGCGACCTGGCCCGCGGCGAGCCGGTCAACCTCGGCGAGGCGGTCGGCGTCATGGCGGCCCAGTCGATCGGCGAGCCGGGCACCCAGCTGACCATGCGGACCTTCCACATCGGCGGTGCCGCCTCCCGTTCGGCCGCGGCGAGTTCGGTCGAGAACAAGGCGGCCGGTGCAGTGCGCCTGCACAACCTCAAGACCGTCAAGAACCGCGATGGCGACCTGGTTGCCGTCACCCGCTCGGGCGAGCTCGGCATGCTCGACGAGCAGGGCCGTGAGCGTGAGCGCTACAAGGTGCCCTACGGCTCGGTCATCCGGGTCAAGGACGGCGAGAAGGTCGATGCCGGCACCACGCTGGCCAACTGGGACCCGCACACG
Organism: Guyparkeria sp. SB14A; assembly: GCF_005096345.1. Classification (NCBI taxonomy): domain Bacteria; kingdom Pseudomonadati; phylum Pseudomonadota; class Gammaproteobacteria; order Chromatiales; family Thioalkalibacteraceae; genus Guyparkeria; species Guyparkeria sp. SB14A. The sequence continues at coordinate 11,339 of NZ_SWAW01000037.1, forward strand.
CACCCGGTCGTCTCCGAGGTGGAAGGTTTCGCGCGCTTCTCGGACTTCGTCGACGGTCAGTCGGTCAAGACCGAGACGGACGAGATCACCGGCCTGTCCTCGCAGATCATCATCGATCCGGCGCAGCGTACCGGTACGGCCAAGGATCTGCGTCCGGCGATCGCCCTGACCGACGCCGAGGGCAATGCCGTCAACCTGCCGGGCACCGAGATCCCCGCGATCTACGTCCTGCCGGCCGGTGCGATCATCGGCATCACCGACGGCGCCGAGGTGCAGGTCGGTGACGTGGTCGCCCGCATCCCTCAGGAGTCGCAGAAGACCCGCGACATCACCGGCGGTCTGCCGCGTGTGGCGGATCTGTTCGAGGCCCGCAAGCCCAAGGAGCCGGCGATCCTCGCCGAGCACACCGGTACGGTCAGCTTCGGCAAGGAGACCAAGGGCAAGCAGCGCCTGGTGATCACCGACGAGCACGGCGAGCAGCACGAGGAGTTGATCCCGAAATACCGCGTGATCAACGTCTTCGAGGGCGAGCACGTCGAGCGGGGCGAGATCATTGCCGACGGCGAACTGGCTCCGCACGACATCCTGCGCCTGCGCGGGATCGCCGAGCTGGCGAACTACATCGTCAAGGAGATTCAGGACGTGTACCGCCTGCAGGGCGTGGGCATCGACGACAAACACATCGAGGTGATCGTTCGCCAGATGCTGCGCAAGGTCGAGATCACCGAGTCGGGCGATTCCGGCTACCTGCGTGGCGATCAGGTCGACAAGGCGCGGCTGGTCGAGGAGAACGCGGCTCTGGAGAAGGACGGCAAGTTCCCGGCGAAGTACGAGCCGATGCTCCTGGGCATCACCAAGGCATCGCTGGTCACCGAGTCGTTCATCTCCGCGGCGTCGTTCCAGGAGACCACCCGAGTGCTCACGGACGCCGCCACGCGCGGCGGTCGCGACGAGCTGCGTGGCCTCAAGGAGAACGTCATCGTCGGTCGTCTCATCCCGGCGGGTACGGGCCTGGCGCACCACGAGGAGCGTCGCCGTCGGCGTCACGCCGCGCTCGATCAGGCCAACGACCTGTTCGGTGCGCCGGCCGAGGCCGCCGAGGTGGAGGCCACTGCCGAGGAGAACGGCAACGAGGAATGAGGTTGCGTTGACAGCAACGCGCCAACTGCATAGAATCACTGCCCTTTACGGCGGGCAACTGTGCCCGTCGTGCTAGTTTTTGGTCGGAGAATACGGATACATGGCTACTATCAATCAGCTAGTGCGCAAGCCGCGCAAGCGCATGGTCGAAAAGACCAGCGTGCCGGCGCTGGAGCGCTGCCCCCAGCGACGCGGCGTCTGCACCCGCGTCTACACCACCACCCCGAAGAAGCCGAACTCGGCCCTGCGTAAGGTCGCCCGTGTGCGCCTGACGTCTGGCTACGAGGTCACCGGCTACATCGGTGGTGAGGGTCACAACCTGCAGGAGCACTCGGTCGTGCTGATCCGCGGCGGTCGTGTAAAGGACCTCCCGGGTGTGCGTTACCACGTCGTCCGCGGCAGCCTCGATACCCAGGGTGTCGAGAAGCGCCGTCAGGGTCGTTCCAAGTACGGCGCCAAGCGTCCGAAGAGCTAATCAACGGTAGGATTTGACATGCCCCGTAGAAGAGAAGTCCCCAAGCGCGAGATTCTGCCGGATCCGAAATTCGGCAACGTCACCGTCGCGAAATTCATCAACATGATCATGCTCAGCGGCAAGAAGGCCGTTGCCGAGCGTCTGCTGTACGACGCGATGGACATGATCGAGTCCAAGGGCAAGGGTCACCCGGTCGACGTGGTCGAGAAGGCGCTGGAAAACGTCGCCCCGTCGGTCGAGGTCAAGTCCCGCCGTGTGGGTGGTGCCACCTACCAGGTGCCCGTCGAAGTGCGCCCGGTGCGTCGTTCGTCGCTGGCGATGCGCTGGCTGATCGAGGCCGCCCGCAAGCGCGGCGAGAAGACCATGGCCCAGAAGATGGCCGGTGAGCTGTCGGATGCCGCCGAAGGTCGTGGTTCCGCTGTGAAGAAGCGTGAAGACACGCACCGCATGGCCGAGGCCAACAAGGCCTTCGCCCACTTCCGCTGGTAACCCGACGCTTTTTTTAAGAGGTACTTTTCGTGTCCCGTACGACCCCGCTCGAGCGCTATCGCAATTTCGGCATCATGGCTCACATCGATGCCGGCAAGACCACGACCTCCGAGCGCATCCTGTTTTACACGGGTGTGTCCCACAAGATCGGCGAGGTCCATGAAGGCGCCGCCACGATGGACTGGATGGAGCAGGAGCAGGAGCGTGGTATCACCATCACCTCCGCTGCCACCACCGCGTTCTGGCAGGGCATGGACCAGCAGTTCCAGAAGCACCGCCTGAACATCATCGACACCCCGGGGCACGTCGACTTCACCATCGAGGTGGAGCGTTCCCTGCGTGTACTCGACGGTGCGGTCTTCGTCCTCTGCGCGGTCGGCGGTGTTCAGCCGCAGTCCGAGACGGTCTGGCGGCAGGCGAACAAGTACCGTGTCCCGCGTCTGGCATTCGTCAACAAGATGGACCGCCAGGGCGCCGACTTCTTCCGCGTCATGGACCAGCTCAAGAAGCGCCTGGGTGCGGTTCCGGTTCCGGTCGTCATCCCGATCGGCGCCGAGGACGAGTTCCAGGGCGTGGTCGACCTGATCCGCATGAAGGCCATCTACTGGAACGCTGACGACATGGGCATGACCTATGACCAGCGCGAGATCCCGGCCGAACTGCAGGACGACGCCGAGACCTACCGCGAGCAGATGGTCGAGGCAGCCGCCGAGTCGTCGGAAGAGCTGATGGAGAAGTACCTCGAGAACGGCGAGCTGACCGAAGACGAGATCAAGCAGGGTCTGCGTCAGCGCACCCTCGAGAACGACATCATCCCGGCGCTCTGCGGTACCGCGTTCAAGAACAAGGGCGTGCAGCGCCTGCTCGACGCGGTCATCGAGTTCCTGCCGGCGCCGACCGAGGTTCCGGACATCAAGGGCGAGCTGCCGGACGGCACCGAGGCCTACCGGAAGACTGGCGACGACCAGCCGTTCTCCGCCCTGGCGTTCAAGATCATGACCGACCCGTTCGTCGGTTCGCTGGCCTTCTTCCGCGTCTACTCCGGTAGCGTCAACGCCGGCGACGCCGTGCTGAACTCCACCCGCGGCAACCGCGAGCGCATCGGCCGTATTCTCCAGATGCACTCCAACTCCCGCGAGGAGATCAAGTCGGTCTACTCCGGCGACATCGCCGCGGCCGTCGGTCTGAAGAACGTCACCACCGGTGAGACGCTCTGCGACCCGAGCAACCCGATCATCCTGGAGCGCATGGAGTTCCCGGAGCCGGTAATCGCCGTCGCCGTCGAGCCGAAGACCAAGTCCGACCAGGAAAAGATGTCCCAGGCCCTCGGTCGCCTGGCGCAGGAGGATCCGTCCTTCCGCGTTCGCACCGACGAGGAATCCGGCCAGACCATCATCTCCGGCATGGGCGAGCTGCACCTGGATATCCTGGTCGACCGCATGCGCCGCGAGTTCAAGGTCGAGGCGAACATCGGCAAACCGCAGGTGGCATACCGCGAAACCATCCGCGGCACCGTCGAGCAGGAAGGCAAGTTCGTGCGTCAGTCCGGTGGTCGTGGTCAGTACGGTCACGTCAAGCTGCGCATCGAGCCGCTGGAAGAAGGCGGTGGCTTCGAGTTCGTCAACCAGATCGTCGGTGGCGTGGTTCCCAAGGAATACATCCCGGCGGTCGAGCGCGGTGCCGAAGAGCAGCTGCAGAATGGCGTTATCGCCGGCTACCCGATGGTCGACGTCAAGGTCACGCTGTACGACGGCTCGTACCACGAGGTCGACTCGAACGAAATGGCGTTCAAGGTGGCCGGTTCCATGGCCACGAAGGAAGGCTGCGCCAAGGCCAACCCGGTCCTGCTCGAGCCGATGATGAAAGTCGAGATCGAGACGCCGGAAGAGTACATGGGCGACGTCATCGGTGACGTCAACCGTCGCCGCGGCATGGTGCAGGGCATGGAAGACGTTCATGGCGGCAGCAAGCAGATCAAGGCCGAAGTGCCGCTGTCCGAGATGTTCGGTTACGCCACCGACCTGCGTTCGGCGACCCAGGGTCGTGCGACCTACTCGATGGAGTTCGGTCGTTACGCCGAGGCCCCGAAGAGCGTGGTCGAGGACGTCATCAAGGGTTCGTCCTGATAGGACGCGATCGACAGAATTTGTTTCCAGTTGAGGATGTAAGACATGTCCAAAGAAAAATTTGAACGTTCCAAGCCGCACGTAAACGTCGGCACGATCGGTCACGTAGACCACGGCAAGACCACGCTGACCGCGGCGATCACGCACGTGATGTCCTCCACCTACGGTGGCCAGGGCATGGCGTTCGACCAGATCGAC
>NZ_SWAW01000038.1:0-12193 GCF_005096345.1 Guyparkeria sp. SB14A
CCTCGAGGTGTTAGCGCGGCATTCTGATGGATGTCCACGGGACCCTCCTGTCATGGATTGCTTGGTCGGCAAACTCAGCATCCATTGGATGGGTTCCGTGGACAACCTGTTGAGAGATCACATCTAGCCGACCCCGAACCGGTGGAGAACGACCGTCGTCATGCAGCATTTCCCGATGTGGCAACAATGCATCGATCGCCTGGCCCAGGAGCTGCCGAACGATCAGCTGACCATGTGGATATTCCCGTTGCAGGCCGAACAGGTCAGCGACGACCAGTGGCTGCTGTGGGCGCCCAACCGCTTCGCCTTCGACTGGGTCAACCAGAAACTGCTCGAGCAGATCCGCGTGCATGCCCGCGAGATTTCCGGCCGTCCGGAGCTTGACGTGTCGTTGCGCATCGGCGAGGCCGGCCGCGCTCGGCCCAAGCCGACGACCACAACCAGCAAGGCCCCGGCCGACACCCCGTCCCGTCCCGCTTCTCGACCGGCGGCCCCGCGACCGATCGACCCCGAGCCGGTCGAACCCGGGGACACCACGGACGAGGGCTTTTCCCACAACCTCAACCGCGGCTTTACCTTCGAGACCTTCGTCCAGGGCAAGTCCAACCAGCTCGCCTGCGCGGCATCCCAGCAGGTAGCGGCCAACGCCGGCGCCAGCTACAACCCGCTGCTGATCTATGGCGGCGTGGGTCTGGGCAAGACCCACCTGATGCACGCGGTCGGCAACCAGATCATCGACCAGCAGGGCGACAAGCGCGTCATCTACCTGCACAGCGAACGCTACGTGCAGGAAATGATCACCGCCATCCGCAATAACAACACCGAGCAGTTCAAGAACTTCTACCGCGGCATCGACGCGCTGCTGATCGACGACATCCAGTTCTTCGCCACCAAGCCGCGCAGCCAGGAGGAGTTCTTCCACACCTTCAATGCGCTGATCGAGCAGGGCAAGCAGATCGTGATGACCTGCGATCGCTACCCCAAGGAGATCGAGGGCCTCGAGGAACGCCTGAAGTCGCGCTTTGGCTGGGGGCTGACCGTGGCGGTCGAGCCGCCGGACATGGAAACCCGGGTGGCGATCCTGCACAGCAAGGCCGAGCAGTCGGGGATCGATCTGGATTCCGACGTCGCCTTCTTCATCGCCCGGCGCATCCAGGCCAACATCCGCGAACTCGAGGGCGCCCTGCGACGGGTGATCGTCACCACGCAGTTCTCCAAGCGACCGATCACCATCGAGTCGACCAAGGACGCGCTCAAGGACATGATCTCGGCACACGCCAAGATGATCACCCTGGACAACATCCAGCGCACGGTCGCCAAGTACTACAACGTCAAGATCCAGGACCTGACCGGGGCCCGCCGCACGCGCTCGATCGCACGACCCCGTCAGCTGGCCATGGCGCTGGCCAAGGAATTGACCAGCCATTCGCTGCCCGAGATCGGCGAGTCGTTCGGCGGGCGGGATCACACCACCGTGCTGCACGCGGTACGCAAGATCGAGGAACTGCGCGAGAGCGACAGCAAGATAAACGACGACTACAACCTCCTGCGACACACCCTGAATGTGTGAAGCCGCCCGAGTTGGGGACAAGCCGGGCACAGTGGCAGGACGGATGCTGGGAAACCTGTGGACGAATCGGCGAATCGAGAGTTTTCCACAATTGGTCCCAATTCATACACAGGCCGTCCCACGGCATTGAGCCAATCTGTCAAGTGCGAGAAGCTACTGATCCCGTTCGTCTTTTCGCACTTATCCCAAGGAAAGTGGCTACATCACATTCATCATCATCAACAGAACAAAAACATCTGTTACTGATTCAGAGGAACCGCCAGCCATGCAACTGACCGTCAGCCGACCGGACCTGCTCGACGCCATCAACCGCGTAATCGGTGGCGTGGAAAAACGCCAGACCATGCCGATCCTGGGCAACCTGTTGCTCGAGGCCGATGGCGATCGACTCAAGCTCACCGGGACCGACCTCGAGATCCAGCTGGAAAGCGAATGCCCCGCCGACATCGGTCAACCGGGTCGCACGACGGTCAACGCCCGCAAGCTGCACGACATCATTCGCGCCATCCCGGCCGAATCGCAGATCGGCATTCGCCAGGAAGACGGGTTCGTCATCGTCCAGGCGGGTCACAGCGTGTTCCGGCTCGGTTGCCTGCCGGCCGACGAATACCCGCGCATGGAGACAACCACCGAGGAATACCGGCTGGTGCTCGGGCAGGATCGATTGCGCGCCATGCTGGAGAAGACCCAGTTCTCGATGGCCCAGCAGGACGTGCGTTACTTCCTCAACGGGCTGCTGTTCGAGGTCAGCCCGGAACGGATTCGCTGCGTGGCCACCGACGGGCATCGCCTGGCACTGGCCGAAACCGACAGCCAGCAAGCGATCGCGGAGACGCTGCGCATCATCGTGCCGCGCAAGATGGTGATGGAGCTGATGCGGGCACTCGATCGCGACGACGATTCGCCGGTCGAGCTCTTGGTCAGCACGCAGCAGATCGAGCTCAAGCTCGCCCAGCAACGCATGGTCAGCAAGCTGATCGACGGGCGCTTCCCCGACTACGAGCGCGTCATCCCGAAGACCAACAGCAAACAGGTCCACGTCGACCGAGAAACCCTCAAGCAGGTGCTGCAGCGCGCCTCGGTGCTCAACACCGACCGGTTCGCCGGCGCCCACTATCACCTGCAATCCGACCGGCTGGCCATCGAGGCAATCAACAGCGACCAGGAATCCTCCCGCGAGGAAATCCCGGTTCACTACCAGGGTGACGACCTGAAGATTGCCTTCAATATCAGCTACATGCTGGCCATCCTCTCGCACGTTGACGACATGCAGGTGCGCATGGATTTCGAGACCCCGGAATCCAGCGCCCTGATCCTGCCGACCGACGAAGACGCCATCCGGACCCGCTACGTCCTCATGCCGATGAAGATCTAAGCGGTTTCCCGTGACGCGACTGGCGACACTGCACGTCGAGCGATTCCGCAACCTCGAACCCGTCGATCTCGAACCGGCCGCCGGCATCAACCTGATCCACGGGGTCAACGGCGCCGGCAAGACCAGCCTGCTCGAGGCCATCCATACCTTGAGCCTGGGACGGTCGTTCCGTGGCAACAACGCCAATGAGCTGATCCGGCACGGTGCCGACGACCTCCTGCTGCGAGCCGAGGTCGAGGCCCGCTCGGGCCGCGGTGTACACCGCCTTGCGATGCAGCGCGACCGGCGCAGCATGGTGCTCCGCGTCGACCAGGAGAACGTGCCGCGGTTGAGCGAGCTGGCGCGATTGCTGCCCGTGCTTGCCCTGCACCCGCAATCCGACGATCTCGTGCTTGGCTCGCCCGATCATCGCCGGCGCTTTCTCGACCGGGTGGGCTTCTACGCCCGAACGGATTTCCACGAGATCCATCGCAACTTTCAACGCGCACTCAAGCAGCGCAACGCCCTGTTGCGCCGGGGACAACACGAACCGGCCTGGGAGCGGCTCTACCTGGAAACCGCCGGGCGACTCGAGGCCGCCAGGCGCGACGTGCTCGCCGATCTCGAGCAACGCATGACCGACTTGCTCGACCGCATGCTGCCCGGCCACCGGCTCACGCTGCGCTACCTCCCCGGTTACCGGCAGGACCTGGCACTCGACGAGGCCATCCGGCAGGGCGGCGAGCGCGAACGGGACCAGCAGGCCAGTCTGTTCGGCCCGCACCGGGCGGATCTCAAGATCGCCCTCGGCGACCACGAGGCGCGCCAGGTTGCCTCCCGTGGGCAGATCAAGATGCTGGTGGTGTTGTTGCACCTCGCCGTGCTCGACCTCTGGGCCGAGGTACGCGGTGAGCCGGCCGTGGTGCTGTTCGACGATCTGGCCTCGGAACTGGACGCGGACAACCGACGGCGCGTGCTGGACTACCTCGGCCAGAGTGGTCACCAGGCCTTCGTCAGCGTGATCGCCGCCGATGCCATCGACGGCGAGGGGGATATCCAGGCCCGCTTTGCCGTGGAGGACGGGCAGGTGCGGAAAATGGTATGATCACAAGGTTGTGAAACACCGTCGGAACGATCGGGATGGACTGGCCAGTCGGCCGGTCTCCCGATGGACCGGTCCGGGTTGGCAAGCGCCGCCGACAGGACCGCTGCGACAGGAAGGGACAAGAGCTACATGAGCGCCGAAAACACGTACGACTCCAGCAGTATCAAGGTCCTCAAGGGACTGGACGCGGTGCGCAAGCGCCCCGGGATGTACATCGGCGATACCGACGACGGTACCGGCCTGCACCACATGGTGTTCGAGGTGGTGGACAACGCGGTCGACGAATCGCTCGCCGGTCACTGCTCCAAGATCGACGTGGTCATCCACGCCGATGGTTCGGTCTCGGTCACCGACGACGGTCGCGGCATTCCCACCGACCTTCACGAGGAAGAGGGGCGGTCGGCCGCCGAGGTCATCATGACCGTCCTGCACGCCGGCGGTAAGTTCGACCAGAACAGCTACAAGGTCTCCGGCGGCCTGCACGGGGTGGGTGTCTCGGTGGTCAACGCCCTGTCCGACCGGCTGGATCTCACCATCTGGCGCAATGGGCGTCGTTGGGTGCAGGAATACCACCTCGGCGAGCCGCAGTACCCGCTCAAGGATGCCGGCCCGACCGAGCGTTCCGGCACGCAGATCCGTTTCCTGCCCAGCCAGACGATCTTCACCGACGTCACCTTCCACTACGACATCCTGGCCAAGCGCCTGCGCGAGCTGTCGTTCCTCAACTCCGGGGTGCACATCTCGCTCTCCGAAGAGCAGAGCGGCCGCGCGGACACGTTCTACTACGAAGGTGGCATCCGCGCGTTCGTCGAGCACCTGAACAAGGACAAGACGCCGATCCACAAGAACGTGATCTACCTCTCGGGCGATCGCGACGAGGTCGGCATCGAGCTCGCGCTGCAGTGGAACGACGCCTACCAGGAAAACCTGTTCTGCTACACGAACAACATCCCGCAGCGCGACGGCGGCACCCACCTGACCGGTTTTCGTACCGCGCTGACGCGCACGCTCAACGACTACATGGATCGCAACGGGATCCTCAAGAAGGCCAAGGTCAACACCACCGGTGAGGACTGGCGCGAGGGCCTGGTGGCGGTGATCTCGGTCAAGGTGCCCGACCCGAAGTTCTCCTCGCAGACCAAGGAAAAGCTGGTCTCCTCCGAGGTCAAGACCGCGGTCGAATCGATGACCGCCGAGCACCTGGCCGACTTCCTCGAGGAAAACCCGGCCGATGCCGAGGCGATCACCTCCAAGATCATCGAGGCGGCGCGGGCCCGCGAGGCCGCCCGTCGGGCCCGCGAGATGACCCGCCGCAAGGGCGCGCTCGACATCGCCGGCCTGCCGGGCAAGCTCGCCGACTGCCAGGAGAAGGACCCGGCGCTGTCGGAGCTGTACCTGGTGGAGGGCGACTCCGCGGGCGGTTCGGCCAAGCAGGGCCGCGACCGGCGCACCCAGGCGATCCTGCCGCTCAAGGGCAAGATCCTCAACGTCGAGAAGGCGCGCTTCGACAAGATGCTGTCGTCCGCCGAGGTGGGCACCCTGATCACGGCGCTGGGTTGCGGCATTGGTCGCGAGGACTTCAATCCGGACAAGCTGCGCTACCACCGCATCATCATCATGACCGACGCGGACGTCGACGGCAGTCACATCCGCACCCTGCTGCTGACGTTCTTCTACCGCCAGATGCGCGAGCTGGTCGAGCGCGGCCACGTCTACATCGCGCAGCCGCCGCTCTACAAGGTCAAGAAGGGCAAGCAGGAGCAGTACCTCAAGGACGATCTGGCCCTGAACCAGTACCTGCTGCAGCAGGCGGTCGACGGGGCGCGCCTGGAACTCGGCGAGAACACCCCGCCGATCTCCGGGCCGGGGCTCGAGTCGCTGGCGCGGGAATACCTTTCCGCGCAGGCGATGATCGAGCGCATGGCCAACCGTTTTGACATCAATGCCCTGAAGGCACTGATGCAGATCGGTCGCCTCGATCCGGCCATGATGGACGACGAGTCTCGCCTGGCCGGTTGGCTGGGTCACTTCAACGGCATGCTCAATGCCATCGCCGATGCCGGTGTGGAGTACGGCGTCTCGATGGAGGAAGGCGAGCATGGCCACGTGTTCCGTATCGAGCGCAGCCAGCACGGTGTTTCACATGAAACCACCATCCCGGCGGCGTTCTTCAGCGGCAACGAGTACCGCCTGCTCGGCGACCTCGGCGAACGACTCGACGGCCTGATCAGCGAGGGTGCCGAGGTCGTGCGCGGCGAACGCCGCCAGGCGATCGAGCGTTTCGAACAGGCGATCGACTGGCTGATGGCCGAGGGGCGCCGTGGACTGGCGGTTCAGCGCTACAAGGGCCTGGGCGAGATGAACCCCGACCAATTGTGGGAAACCACCATGAACCCGGATACCCGTCGCCTGTTGCAGGTGCGTATCGAAGACGCCGTGGCCGCCGATTCGGTGTTCACGGTGCTGATGGGCGATCTGGTCGAGCCGCGCCGCGACTTCATCGAGAAATTCGCGCTCTCGGCGTCCAATATCGACGTGTAACCAAGACGACGAGAGTCAACCCGCCTCGCCGCGGCGGGGCAGCCAAGGAGGCGTTCGAACCATGGGCATCGCGCTGTCGATCATCGTGTTCCTGCTGGTGCTGATCCTGATCTGGGGAATCATCATCTACAACGGCCTGGTGCGGCTGAAGCACAACGTCTCGCAGTCCTGGTCGAACATCGACGTGTTGCTGCGCCAGCGCCACGACGAGTTGCCCAAACTGGTCGAGACCGCCCGGCAGTACATGCACTACGAGCGCGACACGCTCGAGCGGGTGATGGAGGCGCGTGCGGCGGTCAACGACGCGCAGCAGCGCGGTGACGTCGGCGCACTGGGTGGTGCCGAGCAGAGCCTGCGCCTCGGCCTGGGTAACCTGTTCGCGGTGGCCGAGGCCTATCCCGAGCTCAAGGCCAACGAGACCTTCCAGCACCTGCAGCAGCGCATCAGCGGGCTGGAAAACGAGATCGCCGACCGGCGCGAGTTCTACAACGCCGCAGTCAACACCAACAACATCCGCATCGAACAGTTTCCCGACGTCCTGGTTGCCCAGCTGTTCGGCTTCCGCGCCTTCCGCCTGCTCGAGTTCGATCGCAAGACCACCGAGGATGTCGACGTGAAGGCCCTGTTCGGCTGATCCCGGCGAGTCGATGATCCCCGGCATGTCGGTTATCGAGGGGTTCGGCGACTGGCTGCTCGACCTCGATCCCGGCTTCTACCTCGTCCTGTGGACGGGGGTGGTGATCCTGCTTCTCGTCTGCCTGTTTCTCGGCTTTCGTACCCTCGCTCGGGCGCGGATCATCGCGCACACCCCCACCGCCCGGCTGCGCTCTGCCGCCCAGGGCTTCAACGAGATCGAAGGCACGGGCCGGGCGATCGACGATCACCCGCTCTATTCGCCGCTGACCTTTACTCCCTGTCTCTGGTTCGAGATGAAGATCGAGCGGCTCGAGTCCAGCGGCAAGAACCGCAATTGGGTCACCGTCGAGCGCCGCCGCAGCGATGCCCTGTTCCGCGTCGACGATGGTAGCGGCGAGGCGTTCGTCGACCCCGACCATGCACGGGTGATCCCGCACAGCAGTCGACGTTGGCGTGAGCGCGCCTCGAACCATGACTGGTCGGGCGGCTCGGCACTGGGATTCGGTGGCAAGCCGTATCGCTACACCGAGCGTCTGCTGCTGCCCGAGCGGCCGCTCTACGTGCTTGGCTGGCTCGAGACCCGCGGGCATCGAAACGACGGATCGTCGGCCCACGCGGCAATCGAGCAGCGTCGCCGCGAGCTCCTGCAGGAATGGAAGCACGACGACGAGGCGCTTTCGCGCTTCGATCTGGATGGTGACGGCGAGATCTCGATGCGCGAGTGGGAATGGGCCATGCGGCTTGCGCGCGCGCAGGCAAAGCGCGAGGTCGGCGAGGCGGAACGTGAACGTGCCACCGGCAGCAATACCGTCCACCTGCTACACCGGCCGGAAAACGGCGATCCGTTCATCATCTCCGGCGTGCCGCAGGAGACGTTGATCCGTCGCAAGACGTTCAAGGCGGGCGCATTCGTCGCCGCCGGCCTGATCCTGTTCGTGCTCGCGCTGGTCGCGCTCGATATCCGGACCCCGTTCTAGGGTGTCCCCTCGCGTTTCCCGGCGGCGGATCGCCCCGGGAACCGGCCGATTCTGCGAGAATGGCCCGAGTCTTTCGCTCGAGGCAGATCCCATGAACATCGCTAGTTGGAACGTCAATTCACTCAAGGTGCGTCAGCCGCAAGTCCTCCAGTGGCTGGCCGACCAACCCGCCACCCTGCTCGGCATGCAGGAGCTCAAGCAACTCGATGAGGCGATCGATCGGGACGCGATCGAGGCGGCCGGTTATCGCGTGATCGCCAACGGGCAGAAGACCTACAACGGCGTGGCCTGGATGTATCCGGCCCATTGGCCGGAGCCGACCGACATCGTCACCGACATCCCCGGATTCGAGGATCCGCAGCGGCGCGTGATCGCCGCGACCTTCGGCGACCTGCGGGTGATCAACCTGTACGTGGTCAACGGCGAGGCCGTCGGGTCGGAGAAATACGCCTACAAGCTGTCCTGGCTGGAGGCGCTGACGCGCTGGCTGGCCGAGGAGGCCGGGCGCTACCGCAACCGCGTGGTGGTGGGGGACTTCAACATCGCGCCGACGGATGCCGACGTGCACGACCCCGAGGCGTGGAAGGAGCGGATCCTCTGCTCGACCCCGGAACGCGACGCGCTCGACCGCATCCTCGAGACGGGCTTGATCGACGCCTTCCGCCTGTTCGACCAGCCGGAGAACGTATTTTCCTGGTGGGATTACCGGCAGGCGAATTTCCGCCGCAATCGCGGGCTGCGCATCGACCTGATCCTCGTCAGCGAGTCACTGCGCGATCAGGTCACGGCCTGCCACATCGACATCGAGCCGCGTCGGTGGGAGCGTCCCTCGGATCACGCGCCGGTGGTCGTGGCCCTCGACTACGGGGCACCGGGTAGCTGACGCCCGACGCCGATCGCCGCCGGCCTACTCGGGCCGTTCGGCCTCCGCGCCCGGTGGCAGGCAGCCGATCAGCGCCTGCCATTGATCGATCACCACCTGCCGTTCGGCCTCGACGCTGTGGGCATCCACCACGGAGCGACTGCCCATCAACGCCTGATGGTGGCCGGCGTCGCGCAGGGTCCGGTAGGCCTGGATGATGGCCTCGCTCGCCTCGGCGTCGATCAGTCCAGCCTCGCGCAACGAGTCGAGCTGGCGAATGTTGTCGGTGAACTCGAGTATTTCGGGATGTTCGGCGGCATGTCGCAGCAGCAGGTACTGCACCAGGAACTCGATGTCGGTGATGCCGCCGACGTCGCGCTTGAGGTGGAACAGGCCGGCCGGGGTCTCGGTCTGGTTCGTCCGCATCTTCTCGCGCATGCCCACCACCGCGTCACGCAGCTCGTCGGGGTCGCGCGGCTGGGTCAGCGTCTGGCGCCGGATCTCGGCGAAGGTCTCGCCCACCGAGGCGGTGCCGGCGACGAAGCGCGCCCGGCACATGGCCTGCACCTCCCAGACCCAGGCGTGTTCGGCCTGGTACTGGGCAAAGGCATTGACGGACGAGACCAGCAGGCCGCCGACCCCGTCCGGGCGCAGGCGCGTGTCCACTTCGTAAAGCACGCCGGCCGGCGTACGGATGCTGAGCGTATGGATGATCTTCTGCGCCAGACGCGCGAAGTAGAGGCTGTTGTCGATCGATTTCGGCCCGTCGGTCACCGCCTCGCGATCCGTGGAGTCGTGCAGGAAGACCAGGTCCAGGTCCGAGCCGTAACCCAGCTCGATCCCGCCGAGCTTGCCGTAACCGATGATGGCGAGTCCCGGGGTAAACACCTCGCCCGCCTCGTTGATCGCCTTCGGCTTGCCGTGGCGGGCCTCGATCTGCGCCTGCGCGCGCTCGTGTACCGCCTCCAGGATTACCTCGGCAATCCAGGTCAGCTGGTCGGAGACCCGCATCACCGGCAGCGCGCCCACCACGTCGGCGGCAGCCACCCGCAGGGTCGCCAGCTGCTTGAAGCGGCGCAATTCGTCGAGGCTGCGTTCCTCGTCGTTCGGGCACTTGCCCAACAGCTCGCCCAGCTCCTGCGCCAGCTCGGTCTTGTTGGGCGGGGCGTACAGGGTCTCGGGGTCGATCAGCTCGTCGAGCAGGATCGGGTGCTGGGTCAGCAACGAGGCGATCCACGGGCTGCCGTGCACCAGCCGGACCAGTTGCCGGCGCGCCTGTGGCTGTTCGATCAGCAGGGCCACGTAGACCGAGCGGCGCAGGATGGCCGCAAGCAGGTCGAGCATCCGGTCGAGGATCGCGACCTGGCCCTGATAGGCGCTGATGTCGCGCAGCAGGTCGGGCATCAGTTCGTCGAGACGTTGGGCGACCGTGCCGTTGATCGCCGGCCCCTGGGTGTCCCGCCACGCGGACAGATGCCGCTCCAGCACGGCGGCCTGCTCGAAGCCGTGCCGTTCGAGGATGGCGACGCGTTCGGCGACATCGCCTAGCCCGTTCCATACCTGTTCGAGCGGGTCCTCGTTCTCGTCGCCGTCGCTGGGCAGGCGCAGCACCTCCGAGAAATGGCCGTGGATGCGATCACGGTGCTGATCGAGGGCGTACAGGAACGCGCCCCAGTCCTCGAAACCCATCGAGATCGCGAGGCGCAACTGGTCGAACTTGTTGTCCGGTAGCGTCTGCGTCTGATGGTCGTAGAGCATCTGCAACCGGTTCTCGGCCCGGCGGAGAAAGTCGTAGCCCACCGTGAGATCGCCGACGGTGGTCGGATCGAGCTCGCCCATCTCCTCGAGGATCGTGAGCACCGGCAGCAGCCGCCGGTCCTGTAGCGCCGGCTCGCGTCCGCCGCGCAGCAACTGGAACAACTGGCCGATGAACTCGATCTCGCGGATGCCGCCGGGGCCGAGCTTGATGTTGTTGTGCATCGCCGCGTCGGTCATCTCGCGCTCGATCATGCGCTTCATCTCGCGCAACTGGCTGAACGCGCCGAAGTCGAGATAGCGGCGGAAGACGAACGGTCTGAGCATGTCCATCAACTCGCGTCCCGCCGCCTGGTCGCCGGCAATCACGCGTGCCTTGATCCAGGCGTACCGTTCCCATTCGCGTCCGCGGGTGGCGTAGTAGAGTTCCAGCCCGTCGAAGCTCATCGCCAGCGGGCCCTCGTCGCCGTTGGGGCGAAGACGCATGTCGACCCGGAAGACGAAGCCGTGACCGGTCTTCTCGTCGAGCGAGCGGATCAGCCGCTGGCCGAGCCGGATGAAGTACTCGGCGTTGCTGATCGTCTTGCTGCCGTCGGTCTCCCCCTCTTCGGCGTAGGCGAAGATCAGGTCGATGTCCGAGGAATAGTTGAGCTCGTCGCCCCCGAGCTTGCCCATGCCGATGACCACCATGCCGACGGACTCGCCGTTCGGCCCGCGCGGCTGGCCGAACCGGGCCTGCAGGTGATGTTCGTGGTAGGCCAGCGCCTCGGCGACGCAGAAATCGGCGAGCTTGGATAGCGACCGGAGGGTCGCGTCGGTGTCGTCGATGCCGTTGAGATCGCGCCAAGCGATCAGGATCATCTCGCGCCGACGCAATCGACGCAGCTCCCGGCCGAAGGCCGCCGGCTCCAGTGCCAGGCGCTCGTCCCGCGTGCCGCTGAGCCCGTCGAGGCGCGTGGCCAGCCCGTCGCCGAGAAACGCGTCACCGCAGCCGGCCATCACGTAATCGAGGATGTCCGGCTCGGCGGCGAGGCTTTGCTGGATGAAGGGGCTGCAGCGCAGGACGTGTTCGAGCTGCCGACGTTGGTCGTCGTTGAGTGCCGAGGCATCGCTCAGCTGGTCGATCAGGGTCTGGTCTGGGGTGATTTCGTCGAGGTCGGACACGAGGATCGGCCTGTCGGTTGATGGGGGATGCCTCGATGATACGCCTTGCAGCCGGATGGGTGCAGGCTTGCGGCGCCGCGGCCGGGCCCCGGTTCGATCGGGCACATCTATGGCCTGCTCCCCGATCGCAAGCCCCGGTGGGGTGGTGGATAATCAGGTTGCGTCAATCTATTCGGCCTCCTCGTGGAGCGGTTCAGTGCTCCGGGCCTCGATGGAGAAATCCGCGCCT
>NZ_SWAW01000039.1:0-11351 GCF_005096345.1 Guyparkeria sp. SB14A
TGAAGGTGAGGGGTGGGACGAGGTCTCCTACCGTCTGTGCTCTTTCATTTGAGCCAGAAGCGTCTTCTGTCCCTCCACCCCGACAAGCCCAGTTTTTGACTTGCCGGGGTAAACATACAAGCGCCTTTAGGCGCGATGGATTGGTGAGGGATTGCTGGCGGGGCACGCGCCGTTGGCGCGTTTCGCGAGCGGGGCTCGCTCACCGGGGATCGGGTGGTTGTGGGAGCGGCCCTTGGCCGCGAAAGCCGCGGTGCGGCTGTCC
Organism: Guyparkeria sp. SB14A; assembly: GCF_005096345.1. Lineage (NCBI taxonomy): Bacteria > Pseudomonadati > Pseudomonadota > Gammaproteobacteria > Chromatiales > Thioalkalibacteraceae > Guyparkeria > Guyparkeria sp. SB14A. The sequence goes on from NZ_SWAW01000039.1 coordinate 263, forward strand.
TGCGTTCGGGCGGGCAGAAAAGGTAGTTTTTCAACGAGGGATTCTCGGCTGGCAATCCCCGGGGCCCCTGCGCCTTGCCTCGTTACCGCCGGGTTGCAGGGTCGGAGCGACATGGACGTCGCTCCGAGGTTCTGCGCGACACGATGTCGCGTCGAACCGACCCGTCCGCTACCCGGTGGTGACGAGGGAAGCCCGAAGGGCCAAGGCGCCGGGGTGTTTTTGTCTTTGGGGACTTTCTATTGGACAAGCAATAGAAAGTGCCTCGGGCGTTAGCAGGGCGGTGTGATCGAAACCTCCGGACGTGACAAACGCCCGAAACCGTTCTGCCTCCGCGACAAGGCTCCCCGCGGAAAAGGGTTAGGGCATTGCCGTGGCTTGAATCTCCGAACGATCAGGATTCCTCAAGCAGCACGTCGGGGCGTTTCTCGGCAATCGCGAGCAAGCGCCTGGCCGGCCCCGTGGGATGACGTCTGCCTTGTTCCCATTGCTGGAGCGTGCGGACGGACACGCCGAGCAGTCGGGCGAACTGAGTTTGCGAGAGCCCCATGCGTGCCCGCAACGAGGCGACTGGAGTGAGTTCTACCTCGGTCACCCTCGTGGCCTCGCCTTTTTTCATCTGTTTTACCGATTCGAGCAGATCGTTCTCGAACGTCTCCATCTCGGTGTCGTGTTTGGCGGTCATGGTTCCACCTCGTTTTTCAGTTTCGCCAGAAACGACGGTTCCAGGTTGTCGAATTTGGCCTTGGTGTACGCGATGAGTAAGCAGATCCGTCCGTCGGTTACGTCGAAGGGGACCTCGAAAAACCTGCTGCGCCACCCGATTGCGGCGTCGCGTGCTCGCTCGCGCCTCGCCTATCTTCTTGATATGTCTCGTCGCTCGCTGTGCGGCTCCTTGCACTCGGGTGGCTCGCGACGATTTTTCGAGGTCCCCTGAAGTAAATCACCCGGGCACCGCCGCGTTTGCCCATCCCCGAGCGAGACCAGCGCACCTTGCGACAACCTCCCGAGCCCGGGATGACGTCACCGGCGCATGGGTTGGCGGCGATCCACTCGATGAAAGCCATGCGTTCGTCTTCCGACCAGATTTCCTTGGCGTACTTCTGGAAGATGGGTGTTTCGGCCACCGTGTGCATGGCAAAAATATACGCCAATGGCGTACTCTGGGCAACTCGTGGAGAAGGGGGCGGCGCCTTTCCCAGCCCGCGTACTGTTCGGATTCCGGCGATGGGGATTCTGTCCCGGATTCCCGCCCTGTTGAGGCTACACTGGCAGCTACCTGACCCAGCCGAAGCCCGAAACCATGCCCGTGGATATCGACGCGCTGTACCCGAAGCTGATCCACCTGATGATGGACGCGGTCTTCGTGGTCGACGCGGACAACCAGATCGTCTTCGTGAGCGATGCCTGCGAGGCGCTGCTTGGCTACCGTGCCGAGGAGCTGATTGGCACGCCGATCACCGACTACATGCATCCGGACGATCTGGAGGCGACACACGACTCGATTGGCCGGGTGATGAGCGGTCAGTCGCACAACGATTTCCACAACCGGTATATCCGCAAGGACGGCTCGGTCGTCGATATCCTCTGGTCGGCCCGCTGGTCCGAGGAGGACGGCGTGCGTATCGGCGTGGCGCGGGACGTGACGGCGCTCAGGCTGGCCGAGGACAAGTTGCGCTTCCTTGCCCATCACGATCCGCTGACGGGGCTGACCAACCGATCGCTGTTCAACGACCGCCTGGACTCGGCCCTGCGTGCGGCCCATCGCCATCAGCGCAGGCTGGCCCTGCTGTTCCTGGACGTCAACGACTTCAAGTCGATCAATGACAGCCATGGCCACGCGATGGGGGATCGCATGCTCTGCACGATCGCCCGGCGGCTGGAACGCTGCGTGCGCGAGACGGACACGGTGGCCCGCATGGGGGGTGATGAGTTCATTGTGCTGTTGACGGACATCCCGTCGGCGGATGCCGTCGCCATGAAGGTCGACGAGATTGCCGCGGTCCTGGCCGAGCCGCTGGGCGCCGAGTTCGACGGGATGAAGACCGTCGCCTGCAGCATCGGCATGGCCTGTTATCCGGCGGACGGAGAGGATGCCCACACCCTGCTGAGCCATGCGGACGACGAAATGTACCGGCTGAAGGGGCGCCGATCGTAAACCGGCTGACGCGCTGACAAATTGCCGGCATCGGCTGGTGGCGCGACTGCCGACCGTTTCGGCCCGCGTGAGGGGCGGACGCAGGCCGGCTTGAACCTGGCCCGGGAGAATCCTAGGCTCTGATGGTTCGGTTTGCGGCGTGCGACAAGGCCGCCGAGGACCACACTTTCTCGATGCGAGTCCGGCGGGGGTGGCATGCAATTCCCTTCGAGCATGAGGTTCGCGCTGTTCGGTGCCGGCCTGATCGCCATCACCTACGGGCTCGCGCGCTTTGCCTTCGGCCTGTTCGTGCCGCCGATCCGCGCCGATCTGGGGCTGTCGCCGGACGTGGTCGGCGTGATCGGTGCCCTGCCGCTGATCAGCTTCATCCTCGCCTCGTTCGCCGCGCCAACGCTCGCCAAGCGGATGGGCGCCCGCTACACGGCGATGCTCTCGGGCACGCTCGCGGCCAGTGGGCTGCTGGTGATCAGCCAGTCACCGGATGCGGTGTCGCTGGGCGTGGGGGTGTTTGCCTGCGGTGTCGCCACCGGCCTGATGATGCCGGCGCTGTCGGGGGCGATGCAGGCGGTGGTCGATCGCTCGATGCACGGGCGGGTGAGCTCGATCATGAACGCGGGCACCAGCGTGGGCGTGGCGGTGGCCGTGCCGGCGGTGCTGTTGCTGGCCGACGCGTGGCGGATCGCCTACGGCTCGTTTGCCTTCCTGGCCGTCATCGGGCTGGTGGCCACGTGGTTCGTCATTCCATCGGTGTCGCGGGTCACGCCGAGGGAGGCCGAGACCCCGCCGCCGATCACCTCGCTGCAGTGGTGGCGCCTCGGGCGATTGTCGGTGTTCGCCTTCCTGATGGGGTTCGTCTCGGCGGCCTACTGGATCTTCGCGCCGGACCTCGTGGTCACGCTAGGTGATCTGCCGCCCGGTGCGACCGGCTGGCTGTGGCTGGCCGTCGGCATCGCCGGTCTCGGCGGGGCGGTGGTGGCGGATCTCGCCGACCGCAACAACCCGCCGATCACCCAGGCACTGATGCTGATGATGCTGTCGACCAGCCTGGCGTTGCTCGCCGCCAGCCCCGGCAACCTGTTCCTGGCGGCCTTCTCCGCCCTGGTCTTCGGCCTGGCCTACATGAGCCTGACGGGGCTCTACCTGATGACCGGCATCCGCCTGTTGCCCGGGCGCCTGTCGCTGGGGCCGGTGCTGCCCTTCGTGGCGGTCTCGCTCGGTCAGGCGGCGGGCTCGCCGGTCGTGGGCGTGCTGGTCGAGCAGTTCGGTTACAACCAGGCGTTCGCCATGTTCGCCGCGATCGGCGTGGTGGTCGCCATGCTCTCGCCCCTGTACCCGCGCCCCCTCGGCGAAGCGGCGGCGGAAGACGAGAGGGAAACCGGCCTGCAGGCGGCCTACGACCATCAGCTCCTGGACGGGGATGGCAAGCCGCTGGACCCCCACGCGAGCGAGGCCCGGGCCTCCTACGCAGTCCTAGCGAAACGCGACGGTGTTCCGCCCCTGGCGCTTGGCGTCGTAGAGGGCGTCGTCGGCGCGCTTGACCAGCGTGTCGGGGGTGTCGCCCGGGCGGTAGAGGCTGGCGCCGATGCTGGTGGTCACGCGGCCGGCCTCGGTGAAGGGCGTGGTCTCGATCGCCTCGCGCAGCTTTTCGGTGAAGGCAACCAGGTTCGCCCTGTCGGCATGCGGGGCGATGATGAGGAATTCCTCGCCGCCCCAGCGGCCGAGCAGGTCGGTCTGGCGGCAGTTGCGACGCAGCACGTCGACGAACTCGCGCAGCACGGCATCCCCGGCACGGTGACCGTAACGGTCGTTGATCGCCTTGAAGTGGTCGATGTCGAGGATGATCACGCCGAAGCCCTCGCCGTAGCGTTCGGCCTGGCGCGTCTCCTCCCCCAGCGCCTGGTCGAGGCGGTGGCGGTTGAACACGCCGGTGAGCTTGTCGGTGACGGCCAGCCGCTCGGACTGCCGGTACGCGGCCTCAAGCTGGCGTTTGAGGTTGGCCTGCTTCCAGTAGATCAGCCCGCCGGCGACGATCAGCAGCACGAACACCGCGCTCACCTGCCAGAGCAGGGTGTAGTCGACGCGCTGGTCGTAGCGGATGGCGATCCACTTGTTATTGATGTCCCGGCGCTGTTCCTCGGTGATGCTGGCGACGGCCTTCTGCATGATGCCGTGCAGGACCGGCCGGTCCTCGCGCACGGCCACGCCCATGTCCCAGGACTTGCCGGTGTCGCCGGTGATGCGCAGTTCGCCGGTGTACTCGGTCTGCAGCTTGTAGCCGATGGTGGCGAGCGTGCCGATGTAGCCGAACACCTCGCCGCGGCGCACCATCGCCAGGCCGGCGTCGATGTCGGTCACCTCGACCAGTTCGAGGTCGGGGAAGTCGTGGCGTAGCAGCTCGGCGAAGGCGTACAGCGCCGGGATCGCGATCTTGCGTCCCTTGAGGTCGTCGAGCCCGTCGATGAAGGCGACGTCCGCCTTGGTGGCGATCACCAGCGGGGTCCGGATGTAGCTGTCGGTGAACTCGGCATAGCTCTCGCGCTCGGGCGTGCGCATGGCGAGGCTGAACAGCTCGCAACGCCCGGCCTTGAGCGCTTCGACCGATTCCGACCAGGTCGCCACCGGCAGCGGGCGGAAGTCCACGCCCAGCGCCTGCTCGAACAGGGCGAAGTAGTCGGCGCTGATGCCGTCGTGCTTGCCCTGCTCGTCGAAGCGCTCGAAGGGCATCCAGTTCGGATCGATGCAGATGTCGATGTGCCGTGCCCGATCCAGGTAGGCGCGCTCGGCCTCGGTCAGGTCGATGGCCGGCAAGGCTCCCGGTGTGGCCGCGCCGCGCACGTCCAGCCAGCGGGCGGTGAGGGCCTGCCACTCGGCCGGGGTGATCGCATCCAGCCCCTTCTGCATGATCGAGCGCAGCGCGGGCTTGTCCGGCGTGATGCCGAAGCGCAGGTCTTCCTGGTTCACCCCGGGCAGGTCCAGCTCGCCGGCGATGCGGATATTGGTGTAGGCGCGGCGCTTGATCACCGCGTTGATGTTGGTGAGGTTCTGCACGAGGGCGTCGATCTCGCCCAGCACCAGCGCACGGGTCATTTCCTGGTAGGTGCCGTAGCGCCTCAGCTCCATGCCGTCGACGGCCTCGAGGTCCTTGACGTAGAAGATGTCCTCGATCACCCCGACCCGCTTCCCCTCGAGGTCTTCCAGCCCGTCGTAGCCGCCGAAGTCGTCGCGCACGAAAACGAAGATCGGCAGCTCGTAGTACGGCTCGGTGTAGAGCGTGAAGGGGGTGCGGTCCTCGCGGTAGGAGATGCTCGAGATCACGTCGACCTCGCCGTCGCGGAAGCGACGGAACGAATCGCCCCAGGCGCCGAAGGTCTTCTCGAACGTGAGCCCGGTCTTGGTGGAGATCAGGTGCAGGAGGTCGTGCTCGAAGCCGTTGCCCGAGCCGTCGCCGAGGACGGTGAACGGCGGATGCTCGACCATCATGGCGATGCTCACCGTCGGGTGGTCTTCGAGGAAGGCCTTTTCATCGGCACTGAGGGTTGCGGCCGATGTTGCCTGGGCAATCGTCTGGGCAATCGCTCCCTGTGCCATGACTCCCTGGGTCACCACCGGGGCGATCAGCAGGAACCAGGTCCCGAGGAGAGAAAGGCAGAGTCGCTTCATGGCCGGCGCGTGGTTCCGTCAGTGCCAGGGGTGTGTCCCGGCCGTGGGGCCGGGTGGCGAGAGTGTCCTTGAGATCCGGCCGGCGCGGCATGCGGCTGGCCGTCGTGCCGGTTGGGTCGTACCTGGATCGGGGTATAAGGAAAACTGTATGTCAGCGGCTGGGCGCGGGCAAGAGGCAGGTGCGCTACACCTGTCCGTACTGGCCGGCCGCGCCCACCCAGCGTGTGATCAACGGGTGGACCGACTCGGGGAAGCGCTCGAGGAGTTCGTCGGCCAGTTGCCCGGCCTCCTCGAGCTTGCCCTGGTCTTCCTGCAGGTCGGCGATCTTGAGCTTGGCGATGCCGGCCTGGCGGGTGCCGAGCACCTCGCCGGGGCCGCGCTGCTCCAGGTCGGCCTCGGCCAGGCGAAAACCGTCCTCGGTCTCGCGCATCAGCCCCAGCCGCGCCCGGGCGCGATCACTCAAGGGTTCGTCGAACAGGAGCACGCAGTGGCTGGCGGTCGCGCCGCGCCCGACTCGTCCGCGCAGCTGGTGCAGCTGGGCCAGCCCCATGCGCTCGGCGTTCTCGATGATCATCAGCGAGGCATTGGGCACGTCCACGCCCACCTCGATCACGGTGGTGGCCACCAGCAAGTGGTAGTCGCCGGCCTTGAAGCGGGCCATCTCGCGCTGCTTCTCGGCAGCGTTCATGCGCCCGTGCACCATGCCGATGTTCAAATGCGGCAGCTCCTCGCCCAGCATGGCGAAGGTGGTCTCGGCCGCCTGCGCCTCGATCTGGCCCTCCTCGATCAGCGGGCAGACCCAGTAGGCCTGCCGCCCTTCGGCGCACACCTGGCTGATGCGCTCGATCACCTCGCCGCGCCGATCGGCGCGCACCACCACGGTGGTCACCGGCGTCCGTCCCGGCGGCAACTCGTCGATGACCGAGACGTCGAGGTCGGCGAACTGCGTCATCGCGAGCGTGCGCGGGATGGGGGTGGCGGTCATGATCAGCTGGTGCGGTCGGCGCGCGCCGCCGTCCTGACTGGCGCCCTTGTCGGTCAGCGCCAGGCGTTGGTGCACGCCGAAGCGATGCTGCTCGTCGACGATCACCAGCCCCAGTTGGTCGAAGGCCACCGATTCCTGGAACAGGGCGTGGGTGCCGATCACGATCTGCGCCCGCCCGTCGGCCAGTTGCGCCAGCCTCTCCCGTCGGCTGGCCGCCGATTGCTGGCCGGAGAGCAGCAGCACCGACAGCCCCAACGGTTCGAACCACTGTGCGAAGTTGCGGGCGTGCTGCTCGGCGAGGAGTGCCGTCGGCGCCATCAGCGCGACCTGGTAGCCGGCATCGATCACGTCCAGTGCCGCCGCCGCGGCCACCAGTGTCTTGCCCGAGCCGACGTCACCCTGCACCAGCCGCAGCATCGGCAGCTCCTGGGCCAGGTCCGTCTTGATCTCGCCGATCACCCGTTGCTGCGCGCCGGTGGGCGTGAAGCCCAGGTGCCCGAGCAGTTGAGCGAACAGGTGGTCGCGCGGCGGAATGGCCGGGGCGGCGACCTGGCGGGTGACCGCCCGGCGCTGGCGCAGGGCGAGGATGTGGGTGGCCAGTTCCTCGGTGATCAGGCGTTGTAGCGCCGGCTCGCCGCGCGCGGGCACCCCGTCGTTGCGCTTGGGCAGGTGGATGCGTTGCAGGGCGCGCATGAGTGACGGCCAGCCGCGGGCCTCGCGGATGGAGCCGGGCAGCGGGTCGGACAGATCGCGCACCGCCACCTCCATGGCGGCCTCGACCAGCTGGCGCAGCTTGGGCTGGGCGATGCCCTCGGTGGCCGGGTAGACCGGGCGGATCTGGCCGATCTGGTTGGGGGCGACCAGCTCCGGCTGGGCCATCTCGAGCCCGTGCGGGCCGTGTTGCAGCTCGCCGAACAAGAGGTAGCTGCGCCCGGCCTGCGGGGTGGGCCCGAAGCGACCGAAGAACCAGACGGTGACCGCGACGGGGCCCTGCGGTCCCTCGCCCACGCCCTGGCAGACCAGCCGGGCCTTGCCGCGGAACAGGGGGCGCACCTCGTTGATCCGGACCTCGAACAGCGCCGCTTCGCCAACGTGTTCCGGTGATAGCGGTTGCCGGGTGCCGCGGTCCTCGTAGCGCAGGGGCTGGTGCCAGAGCAGGTCGCCGACGGTCTCGATGTGCAGGCGCGCGAGCTTTTCGGCGACCTTCGGCCCGACGCCGGGCAGGTCGGCCACGGGCGAGGAAAGCCCCGGAGATGGCTTTCTGGTGCGCCCCGAGCCAGTGGCCCTGCCGGATGTGCGGTTTTTTTTGGGTGCGGAGGGAGACATGCGGGCGCCGGTTCTGTCAAACGAGGATTTTTGCCGATATACTACGCGCCGTTGCGCATGCCAAAACGATAAAGATTCTGGAGGACTCTCGTGGCTCAACATACCCCCAAGGTCGATCCGATGTCGAAGCTGGTGGGCTTCGCCTCGGCGCTGGTCCTGCTGGTCGTCGTGTTCTACTTCATCAGCTCGCTGATGAACACCGTCGACAAGAACTCGCTCGAAGGGCAGGTGGTCGAGAAGCCGGAAAGCAAGGAAGAGGAAACCAAGACTGCCTCGGCGGACGAGAAGTCGGGTGGCGACGAGAAATCCTCTGGTGGTTCCGGTGGCGACATTGCCGCCGGCAAGGAAAAGTACGCCTCCTGCGCGGCCTGTCACGGTGCCGACGGCAAGGGTCAGGGCGGCGCCTTCCCGGTGCTGACCGGCATCCCGGCCAACGAGGCCGAGAAGAAGCTGGCTGCCTACCGCGACGGTGACCAGGAGTACCTGAAGTCGGTCGGCCTGGGCGATCGTTACGGCACCATGGCGCCGAACGCGGCCAACCTCTCCGACGCGGACATCGCTGACCTGGCCGCCTACATCGGCGACGAGTTCGGTGGCGGTGCCGGTGGTTCGTCCGACGGCGGCGACAGCGCTGGCGGCAACGGCGGCGGTGCGGTCGACGGTGACGTCGCGGCCGGCAAGGAAGCCTACGCTTCCTGCGCGGCCTGCCACGGTGCCGACGGCAACGGCCAGGGCGGTGCGTTCCCGGTACTGACCGAGATGGACGCGGCCGACATCCAGAAGAAGCTGACCGCGTACCGTGAAGGCGACCAGGAGTACCTGAAGTCGGTCGGCCTGGGTGATCGTTACGGCACCATGGCGCCGAACGCCTCCAACCTCTCCGACGAACAGATCGCCAACCTGTCGGTCTACATCGCCGATGCCTTCGGTGGCACCAACGGAGGTGGCAGTGCCGGCGGCGAGCAGGCCAAGGCCGACGAAGGCGCGTCCGAGAAGGCCGAGCCGGCAGAGCCGGTCATCGTCAGCGAGTCGATGATCAACCACGGCCAGGCGCTGTTCTCCAACTGCGCCATCTGCCACGGCGAGAACGGCGCGGGCGCGAGCTCTTCAACGCGCCGAAGCTCGCGGGCATGGGCATGGACCAGGCGGCCAGCCTGCTCAAGATCTACCGCAAGGGCCAGGAGATGGGTCCGAACTCCTACGCGATGATCCCGCAGGCCACCCACCTGTCCGATTACGACATCGACAGCCTGGCGGCCTACATCGCGACGCTGGAAGAAGTCAGCGAGTAAGTACGCCCGACGGCCACTGGGTGGTGGCCGGACACTGGCAGAGACGCCGGCCCCTGGGCCGGCGTTTTGTTTGCGGGACGGCATTTTCCAGAAGGGGAGAGCCATGTTGTTCGAGGTAAAGGAGCTGAGCGGGCCGAACGTCCCGCCGGTCTCGTTCGCGCTCGCCGCCGGCCAGGTGTTGCCGGTGCGCGGCGAGTCGGGCGTGGGCAAGAGCCAGATGCTGCGCGCGCTGGCGGATCTCTCCCCGCACGAGGGCGAGGTCTGCCTGGACGGCACCGAGCAGCAGGCCATGCCGGCCACCGACTGGCGCCGCCAGGTGGTGCTGGTGCCGGCGGAATCCGGCTGGTGGGCCGAAACGGTGGCCGAGCATTTCCCGGCCCGGCCGCCCGAGTCGTCGTGGGCGCGCCTGCGCCTGCGTGACGCGCTCTGGGAATCGCCGGTCGAGCGCTTGTCCTCCGGTGAGCGCCAGCGGCTGGCGGTGTTGCGCGCCCTGGCGCTCGAGCCGCGCGTGCTGCTGCTCGACGAGCCGACCGCCAACCTTGATCGCGACAACGCCGAGGCGATGGCCGGGCTGTTGCTCGACTATCTCCTCGAACGGCAGGCGGCAGCGGTGTGGATCAGCCACGACCCGCAGGAGATCGCCTCGCACGGCGAACGCTGGCTGGAAATGACCGCCGAGGGAGGGCTGCTGCATGGATCTGTATAGCCTCACGCCGATCGACCTGATGGTGGCCGCGGGCCTGGTGCTGGCCCTGGGCGTGGTCCAGATCATCCTCGGGCTGGGTTTGTTCCGCACGCTCGCCTTCAACAGCGTGCGCATGGTGCTGCAGCTGCTGCTGGTGGGCGTGATCCTCAAGGCGGTCTTCGATGCCGCGACCCTGCCCTGGATCCTGCTGATCGCGATGGTGATGATGGGGCTGGCCGGCTACGAGGTGGTCGCCCGGCAGAAACGTGCCATTCGTGGCTGGCACGGCTACGGCATCGGGCTGGCGGCGATGAGCGCTACCGCGCTGATCGTCACCGTGCTGGCCCTGACTCTGATGATCGAGACCGATCCCTGGTACGAGCCGCAGTACGCCATCCCGCTGCTGGGGATGATCCTCGGCAACACCATGACCGGGATCGGGCTTGCGCTGAACAACCTCACGCAGACGGCGTGGCAGAGTCGGGTCGAGATCGAGGCAAGGCTGGTGCTGGGCCACTCGGTGCGTGATGCCACCGCCGAGCTGAGGTCGGATTCGATGCGCGCCGGGTTGATCCCGACGCTCAACATGCTGGCCGCCGCCGGCGTGATCAGCCTGCCGGGGATGATGACCGGCCAGATCCTGGCCGGCTCGCCGCCAGTCGAGGCGGTCAAGTACCAGATCCTGATCATGTTCCTGATTACGGCCGCGACCGGCTTCGGCTCGCTGGTTGCCGTGCAGCTGGGCGCGCGCCGCCTGTTCGATGCGCGTGATCGCCTCCGCCTCGACCGCCTGCGCAGCGGACGCTGACGCCGCGCGGCTCGAGACGGAGCCGGCCCGTCGGCCCCGGTGTCGACCACAATCTATGGCCTGCTCCCCGATCGCAAGCCCCCGGTGGGGTGGTGGATAATCAGGTTGCGTCAATCTATTCGGCCTCCTCGTGGAGCGGTTCAGTGCTCCGGGCCTCGATGGAGAAATCCGCGCCTGT
>NZ_SWAW01000003.1:0-14424 GCF_005096345.1 Guyparkeria sp. SB14A
AACGCCACCAGGCATGATCGAGTTCGTGCCCAAGCGCGGCCTGACACGGTTTTCCCTGATCCTGCCCATCCACCCCGACGGCGAGCATGCCCCGGGGCGGAAACCATCGCTTTCTCCGACTGAGGGCGGCCACGAGCCAGGCGTGATCCGGCCGCGGTGGGCGTACAAGCGCGGCTTTCCCGCCATAAAAGCGTTTGCCTTGGAACGAATTAGGGTTTTCTGATATTTTGCCCGGCGGGGTTAATTTGGTTGACTTGAAAACGCCGCCTATCCGCCGGGTTACCGTTTTCCGATGTCATTGACATCGTGGTGTTTTTTGCCCGGCGGGTGTCGCGGGGTGCAACAGTTGAGAGAAAAATCATGAAACAGATGCGTCGTTCACTCATTGCTCTTGCCGCCAGTGGTGCCCTCGCGGCTCCGATGCTGACTTACGCCGCCGGCGACGTCGCCGCGGGCAAGGAAAAGTACGCCTCCTGCGCGGCTTGCCACGGCGCCGCCGGCGATGGTCAGGGCGGGGCCTTCCCGAAGCTGACCGGCCTGGGCCAGGAAGAGACCGCGAAGAAGCTGGCCGCCTACCGCGACGGTGATCAGGACTACCTCAAGAGCGTTGGCCTGGGTGGCCGCTACGGCACCATGGCGCCGAACGCCGCCAGCCTCTCCGACGAGGACATCGCCGACCTGGCCGCCTACATCGCCGACGAGTTCGGTGGTAGCGAAGGCGGTAACGGTGGCGACGAGCAGGCCGCCGCCGAGCCGGCTGCCGAGAGCGGCGCGATCGCCAAGGCCGACGTGGAGCGCGGCCAGGCGCTGTACTCCTCTTGCGCCATCTGCCACGGCGAGCAGGGCGAAGGCGGTCACCTGATGAACGCGCCCAAGCTCAAGGGCCTGCCGGCCTCCCAGGTCGCCTCCCTGCTGAAGGTGTACCGCAAGGGCACCGAGATGGGCCCGTACTCCTACGCGATGATCCCGCAGGCGACCCACCTGTCCGACGCGGACATCAACAACCTGGCCGCGTACATCGCCACCATCGGCGAGGGCGAGGGTGACGACGCGGAGTAAGGCGCTTTCCGCCGCCCGGCCGACCAATCGGGTGGGCGGGTGACGAATGCACCGTGGACGCCGGCTATGTTGCCGGCGTCTTTGCGTTCGGTCGCCGGGATGTCTGACATCCGGTCGGCCGTTCGAGAATCGAGAGTAAAGGGGAATCGATCGTGAGCAGGGTGTTTGGAACCGATGGCGTGCGCGGGGCGGTGGGGCAATACCCCATGACCCCCGAGTTCGTGCTCAAGCTGGGCTGGGCGGCCGGCAAGGTGCTGGGCGATCACGGCCGACGGCGTGTGCTGATCGGCAAGGACACCCGGGTGTCGGGCTACATGTTCGAATCCGCGCTGGAATCCGGCTTTTCCGCCGCGGGGGTGGACGTGCGCCTGCTCGGCCCCATGCCCACGCCGGCGATCGCTTACCTGACCCGCACCCTGCGTGCCTCGGCCGGGGTGGTGATTAGCGCCTCGCACAACCCCTTCCACGACAACGGCGTGAAGTTCTTTTCCGCGCACGGCGAGAAGCTGCCGGATGCCGTCGAGGACGACATCCAGGCGATGCTCGACCGCGAGCTGGAGGTGATCGACAACCGGCAACTGGGCAAGGCGGACCGCATCGGCGACGCGGCCGGGCGCTACATCGAGTTCTGCAAGAGCACCGTGCCGATCGGCATGAGCCTTGCCGGTCTACGCATCGTGGTCGACTGTGCCCATGGCGCCACCTACCAGGTCGCGCCCCGGGTGTTCTCCGAGCTCGGCGCGGAGGTCGAGGTCATCGGTGCCAACCCGGACGGGTTCAACATCAACGAGGGCGTGGGCTCGACCCATCCGGAGGCCCTGCAGTCGGCCGTGCGCGCTTCGGGTGCCGATCTCGGCGTCGCCTTCGACGGCGACGGCGACCGGGTGGTGATGGTGGATGCCGACGGGGCGATCCGCGATGGCGACGAGCTGCTCTACGTGATCGCCGCCGGCCGCGTCGAGCAGGGCTACGCCGGTGGCGTGGTCGGCACGCTGATGAGCAACCTCGGCCTGGAGCAGGCGGTCGAGGCCCTGGGGCGCCCGTTCCTGCGGGCAAAGGTGGGCGACCGCTACGTCCACGAGGCGCTCAAGCGCGAGCATTGGTTGCTCGGGGGCGAGTCCTCGGGGCATCTGCTCTGCCTGGATCGGCACACCACGGGCGACGGCATCGTGGCCGCCCTGCAGGTGCTGGCGGAGATGGCGCGTCGCGAGCGTTCCCTGACCGAGCTGCTGGCGCCGATGACGATCCTGCCCCAGACGCTGGTCAACGTGCGTATCGAGCGGCCACTATCGCTGGAGGACCCGGTGATCGTCGACGCCGTGGCCGATGCCGAGCGCGAGCTGGCGGGGCGGGGTCGGGTCCTGCTGCGGCCGTCGGGCACCGAGCCGCTGATCCGAGTCATGGTCGAGGGGGAGTCGCGCGAGCAGGTCCATGCGGTGGCCGAGGGGCTGGCCGACGTGGTGCGGCGTCACGCGTCCTCCTGATGGCTGGTCGGTCGGCGCGGGGTCGATGCCGCCGCTTGCGCGTCCGGCCGGTTGGCCATATTGGCGGTTCCGTCTGGCGGTGTTCTCCCGTATAATCCGCGCGCCGGGCCGTGACTTGATCGCGTGGTCCCGGAAATTCCACACGCCCATCGAGATGGCAGCGCGGGGTGCCCTACGGTTCGGCCGGGGTTGCGTTGCCAGATGTGGCGGAGGCCTAACCCAATCTAATCAGGTAGTTATCAATGGCTAAAATCACGATGCGTCAGATGATCGAGGCCGGTGTCCACTTCGGTCACCAGACTCGATACTGGAATCCGGGCATGGCGCCCTACATCTTCGGTCAGCGCAACCGCATCCACATCATCAACCTCGAAAAGACGTTGCCGATGTTCGAGGACGCGCTGAACTACGTCGGCAAGCTGGCCGGCAACGGCGGCAAGATCCTGTTCGTCGGCACCAAGCGTTCGGCGCGTGACCTGGTCGAGCAGGAAGCCAAGCGCTGCGGCATGCCGTACGTCAACCACCGCTGGCTCGGCGGCATGATGACCAACTTCCGCACCGTGCGTTCCTCCATCCGTCGCCTCAAGGCGCTCAAGCAGATGGAAGAAGACGGCAGCCTGGCCAAGCTGGTCAAGAAGGAAGCGCTGGAAACCACCCGCGAGCGCGCCAAGCTCGAGCGTTCCATCGGCGGCATCCAGGACATGGAGCGCCTCCCGGACGCGCTGTTCGTCATCGACGTCGGTCACGAGGACATCGCGATCAAGGAAGCCAAGAAGCTGGGCATCCCGGTCGTGGCCGTGGTCGATACCAACAACAGCGCCCAGGGTGTCGATTACGTCATCCCGGGTAACGATGACGCCATCCGCGCCATCCAGCTGTACACCACTGCTGTTGCCGACGCCGTGATGGATGCCAAGGGCGCGTCCAACGTCAGCGAGTCGGACTTCGTCGAGGTGGCCGACGAGGAAGAAGCGGCCAAGTAAGCGCCGCTTGACGCGGGGCGACCTCCGGGTTGGCCCCGTCACAGATTTATGAACAACGGGTCGCCTGACCCGTTGTTTTTGTACAAGACAGATTCGGGAGAAGACAGCTCATGGCAATTACCGCCTCTCTGGTCAAAGAGCTCCGCGAGCGCACTGGCTCGGGCATGATGGAGTGCAAGAAGGCACTGGTCGAGACCGACGGCGACATCGAGGCCGCGATCGAGCAGATGCGCAAGAGCGGTCTGGCCAAGGCCGACAAGAAGGCCGGCCGTGTTGCCGCCGAAGGCCAGGTCACCATCGCCATCAGCGACGACCGCAAGAACGCCGCGATGGTCGAGATCAACTCCGAGACCGACTTCGTCTCCAAGGGTGACGACTTCGCCGGTTTCGCCCAGAACGTCGCCGAGAAGATCCTGGCGGACGACCCGGCCGACATGGACGCGGTCAACGCACTGGACGTCGATGGCGAGCCGGCCGACGACCGCCGCAAGGCGCTGGTCGCCAAGCTGGGCGAGAACATCCAGATCCGGCGCTTCGTGCGCATGGCGACCAGCGGCGTGATCGGCGCCTACCGTCACGGCGAACGCATCGGCGTGCTGGTCGAGCTCGAGGGTGGCAACGAAGAGCTGGCCCGCGATCTGGCCATGCACGTCGCCGCGACCAAGCCGAGCTGCGTCGACGAGTCGCAAGTCGACGAGGCCACCGTCGAGAAGGAGCGCGAGATCTTCCGTGCCCAGGCCGCCGAATCCGGCAA
Organism: Guyparkeria sp. SB14A; assembly: GCF_005096345.1. Lineage (NCBI taxonomy): Bacteria > Pseudomonadati > Pseudomonadota > Gammaproteobacteria > Chromatiales > Thioalkalibacteraceae > Guyparkeria > Guyparkeria sp. SB14A. Next base: position 4,281 of record NZ_SWAW01000003.1, read on the forward strand.
GCCGCCGGAGATCGTCGAGAAGATGATCGACGGCCGCATCCGCAAGTTCCTCGCCGAGATCACCCTGGTCGGTCAGCCGTTCGTCAAGGATCCCGACCAGACGGTCGGCCAGCTCCTGAAGAAGGAGGGCGCCAAGGTCGTCCGCTTCGAGCGCATGGAGGTCGGCGAAGGCATCGAGAAAGAGGAAGGCGACTTCGCCGCCGAGGTGATGGCGCAGGTCAAGGGGAGCTGATCCCCTTGCCGAAAAGCCGGGGATGCCCCGGCTTTTTTTTGAACCGCGGAATTTCCGCCTAAGCCCCGGCGCCGACCGGGAGGTCGACTCGACGGGGCTTACGCAGAAATATCCGAAAGCCCGACGCGTCATGACGCGAACGGTCCGTCCACGCAAGCTCACAGCCCACAGGTGAATGATATGCAAGCTGCCGGCTCTCCCCGTTATCGACGTGTCCTGCTCAAGCTCAGCGGTGAAGCGCTGATGGGCGACCAGTCATTCGGGATCGACCCGGCCGTGATCAATCGCCTCGGCGACGACATCCAGGCCCTCAAGGACCAGGGCGTCGAGGTGGCCGTGGTCGTCGGTGGCGGCAACATCTTCCGTGGCGAGGGGCTGGCCGGCGCGGGCATGGACCGGGTGACCGGCGATCAGATGGGCATGCTGGCCACCGTGATGAACGGTCTGGCCATGCAGGACGTGCTCGAGCGGCGCGATCTCAAGGTCCGGGTGATGTCGGCGGTGTCCATCCACGCGGTCTGCGAGGACTACATTCGTCGGCGGGCCATCCGTCATCTCGAGAAGGGGCGGGTGGTCGTGCTGGTCGGTGGGACGGGCAATCCGTTCTTCACCACCGACTCCGGCGCGAGCCTGCGGGCGGCCGAGCTCAAGGCCGATCTGATGATCAAGGCGACCAAGGTCGACGGGGTCTACAGTGCCGATCCCACCCTGGATGCGAGTGCAGAACGCTACGATCATTTGACGTACAATGCCGTGCTCGACCAGCGGCTGGGCGTCATGGACGCGACCGCGATCGTGATGTGTCGCGATCAGCACATGCCGCTGATGGTGGTTGACATCAATGAGCCGGGGAACCTGGTGCGCGCCGTGGCCGGCGAAGCCGTGGGAACCCTGGTGACAGCGGAGAACGAGAAGAATGATTGACGACATCGTCAAAGATGCCCGCTCGCGCATGAACAAGAGCATCGAGGCGCTCAAGGGCGAGCTTTCCAAGATCCGCACCGGTCGGGCGCACGTCAGCGTGCTCGACCACATCCACGTGGAGTACTACGGCAGCCAGGTGCCGCTGTCCCAGGTCGCCAAACTGTCGGCCGAGGACGCGCGCACGCTGACCGTCACCCCGTGGGAAAAGGACATGGTCGGCAAGATCGAGAAGGCGATCATGACCTCCGATCTGGGTCTCAACCCCGCGACGGCCGGCACCGTCATCCGTATCCCGATGCCGCCGCTGACCGAAGAGCGTCGCCGTGACCTGGGCAAGGTGGTCCGCCACGAGGGCGAGAACGCCAAGATCGCGATCCGCAACATCCGTCGCGACGCGAACAACGACCTCAAGGGCTTCCTCAAGGAGAAGGAAATCTCCGAGGACGAGGAGCGCCGCGGCCAGGACACCATCCAGAAGCTGACCGACGAACGGGTCGCCGAGGTGGACCAGATCGTGGCGGACAAAGAAAAAGAGCTGATGGAAGTCTGAGGCGACGTGGGGGCGCGTAGCCACGACCACGACGAGTCGGTCGAGATCGATCCGGCGCGCATCCCGCGCCACGTGGCGATCGTCATGGACGGCAACGGCCGGTGGGCCCGCGCGCGCCACCTCCCGCGCACCGTCGGCCACCAGCGCGGGCGCCGTGCGGTGCGCGCCACCATCCGCGCCGCGATGCGTCGCGGAGTGCCCCTGCTGACCCTGTTCGCCTTCTCCTCCGAGAACTGGAAGCGGCCGGCGACGAGGTCGACGCGCTGATGAAGCTGTTCATCAATGCGCTGGAGAAGGAACTCGACGAGCTCGACGAGAACGGCGTGCGCCTGGCCTTCATCGGCGAGCGCGCCCGGCTCGATGCCACCGTTCGCGAGCTCATGGCGTCCGCCGAGCGACGCACTGCGGGCAACGATCGCCTCCAGTTGCAGATCGCCGTCAGCTACGGCGGGCAGTGGGACATCCTCCAGGCCGCCCGCCGGCTGGCCGAGCGGCATGCCGACTTCCCGTTGTCGCTCGATGACCCCGAGACCCTTCAGTCCGCCTTCGAGAGCGGCCTGGCCACGGCCGGCCAGCCGCCGGTCGACCTGTTCATCCGTACCGGTGGTGAGCGTCGGCTGAGCAATTTCCTGCTCTGGCAGGCGGCCTATGCCGAGCTGTATTTCACCGACGTGCTCTGGCCGTTGTTCGACGAGACCGAATTCGACCGGGCGCTGACCTGGTTCGCCGCGCGCGACCGCCGCTTCGGCCGTATCGATGCCAGCGAGGCGGGCCAATGACCGGCACGCCGCTTCGTCTGCTGACCGGCACCATCGCCGGGCTGGTCTCGCTCGCCGTCATCCTCCTTGCCCCCGAGCGGATCTTTGCCGGGCTTACGCTGGCCCTCGTCGGCTGGGCCGCGGTGGAATGGTTCCGTCTCTGCGGGCTGGCCCCCTGCCAGGTCTGGCCCTGGGTCGTTGCCACCGTTGCCCTGGCCGTTGGCTGGCAGGCGCTGTGGCCTGCCGATCAGCTCGTCTGGCTCATGGGTGCCGTGGCGGTGACCTGGTTGCTGCTGTTCGCCGCGCAGCTGCGCCACCGCCGCGAGCGCCCGGCCAATCGACCGTTCTGGTTGCGGCGTCTGATCGGGCTAACCATCCTGCCGTTGTTCTGGCTTGCCCTGGTCGAGGTGCATTCCGCGCCCGACGGCGAGTGGTTGCTGGTGTTCGGAATTCTGGTGGTGGTCGTGGCCGATTCGCTCGCCTATTTCGCGGGTCGGGCCTTCGGCCGGCGCAAGCTGGCACCGATGATCAGCCCGGGCAAGTCCATCGAGGGCGTGGTCGGTGGCCTGGCCGGCGTGGCCGTGCTGGCGGCCATCGGCGCGGTCTTGCCGCTATTCGCGGCGACGCCCAGCTGGCTGCTCGCCCTGTGGTGCGCGCTGGTGGCCCTGGCCTCGGTGGGCGGGGATCTCGAGGAATCGCGCCTCAAGCGCGAGGCCGGGGCGAAGGACAGCGGCCGTGTCCTGCCGGGGCACGGTGGCGTGCTCGATCGTCTGGATGGTCAGTTCGCCGCCTTGCCGCTGTGGTGGCTGGGGCTCTGGCAGATGCAGCTGCTGGGGGGCTGACGTGGCACGCAACCGGATCGGCATCTTCGGTTCCACCGGCAGCATCGGCGTGAGCACCCTGGATGTGCTCGCCCGTCACCCCGATCGGTTCTCGGTCGAGGTGCTGGTCGCCCATTCGCGGGTCGAGCCCCTGTTCGAGCAGATCAAGCGATTCCGGCCGGCCGTGGTGGGTCTCGTGGATGCCGATCGACGCGCGGCGCTCGAGGAACGGCTCGCGAGCCTCCCCGCCGTCCATCGCCCGGCCGTGGTGGTGGGGCAGGCGGCCGTGGACGAGCTGGCCGGCGAGGCGTCGCTCGACACGGTCGTCGCGGCGGTGGTCGGCACCGCCGGGCTGGGCTCGACCTGGAAGGCACTGGCCGCCGGCAAGCGCGTGTTGCTGGCCAACAAGGAGTCCCTGGTGGCCGCCGGCGAGCTGATGCTCGACGTTGCGCGCCGCGCCGGTGCGACCCTGCTGCCGATCGACAGCGAGCACAACGCGATCTTCCAGTGCCTGCCCGCCGACGAGGCCGCCGTGGTCGGGCGGGGCGGGCTGGTCAGCGACAGCCGCGAGATCGAGCGACTGGTGCTGACCGCCTCCGGCGGGCCGTTCCGCGAACGGCCGCTGGCCGGCTTTGCCGACATCACCCCCGAACAGGCCTGCGCCCACCCCAACTGGTCGATGGGGCGCAAGATCTCGGTCGACTCGGCCACCATGATGAACAAGGGGCTCGAGGTGATCGAGGCCGCCCGCCTGTTCGGCGTGTCCGCCGATCGCATCGAGGTGCTGGTCCACCCCGAGTCGGTCATCCATTCCATGGTGCGCTTCGTCGACGGGTCGGTGATCGCCGAGCTGGGCGAGCCGGACATGCGCACGCCCATCGCCCACGCGCTGGCCTGGCCGGAGCGGATCGAGTCGGGCGTGGCACCGCTGGATTTCGGCGCGCTCGCCGGGCTGCATTTCGAGTCGCCCGACCCGCAGCGCTTTCCCGCCCTGCGCCTGGCCTTCGAAGCCCTTGCCGCCGGCGGCGCCATGCCGCTGGTATTGAACGCCGCCAACGAGGTGGCGGTGGCCGCGTTCCTCGATCGACGCATTGGTTTCATGGACATCCCCGCCGCACTCGAGGCGGCGATGGCGCACTTCGTCGGGGAGGCGGCCATCGACGCGCCCTCAAGTGTCGAGGCGGTCCTGGCTGCTGATGATGAGGTGCGTGACTGGACGGCCGCGTGGTGCCGGTCACGTCGTGGCGAGGCGGATTGATGGACATCCTGCTCAGCGTGGTCGGCTTTCTGCTGACGATCGGCATCCTGGTGGCCTTCCACGAGTACGGTCATTACTGGGTGGCCCGCCGCCTGGGTGTGCGCGTGCTGACCTACTCGCTGGGTTTCGGGCGCGCGATCTATTCGACCCGACGTGGCCCCGAGGCGATCGAGTACCGCGTCGGGCTGTTCCCGCTGGGCGGCTACGTGCGCATGCTCGACGAGCGCGAGGGGCCGGTCGATCCCGCCGAGCGCCACCGCGCCTTCAATCGCCAGTCGCTCAAGGTGCGCGCGGCCATCGTGGCCGCCGGCCCGGCGGCCAACGTGGTGCTTGCCCTGGTCTTCTGGTGGCTGATGTTCATGGTGGGTACCCAGGGGGTGCTGCCCAAGGTCGGCGACCTGGCGGGCGAATCGCGCCTGTCCGAAGCGGGGCTGGAGGCCGGGGACGTGATCCGCGCGGTGGACGGCGACCCGGTCATCACCCTGTCGGATCTGCGCCTGTCGCTCTTGAACGGGGCGATCGAGCAGCAGCGTGTGCCATTGACGGTCGAGCGTGATGGCCGCGAGCGCGAGGTCATGCTCGACCTGCAGGGGCTCGACCCGCTGGGCGGGGAGATCGGGCGGCAGCCGACGGATATCCTCGATCGGGTGGGGTTCTCGTTGTGGCGGGCACCGGCGCATGCCGAGATCGCCGAGGTGCAGCCCGATTCGCCGGCCATGGCGGCGGGACTGGAGGCCGGAGCGCGTATCGTCGCGATCGACGGGCGCGAGTACCAGGACCCCTGGGCCTTGATCGAGGCCATCGGCGCCCGCGCGGGCGAGCCGGCCCGCCTGGTGGTCGAGACCGATGCCGGTCGCCGCGAGGTGATGGTCACCCCCAGGCCCACCGAGGTGGACGGCGAGGTCGTCGGGCGCATCGGGGTGGCCCTGGCCGCCCGGCCGCTCGATCCCGAGGCCGCCGAGTCGATGTTCCTGGTGCAGCATGCCGGGCCCATCGAGGCCATGGGGCTGGCCGTCGAGCGCAGCTGGGAGATGACCACGCTGACCTTGTCGGTCTTCCATCGCCTGCTGATCGGCCAGGCGAGCATCGCCAACCTGTCCGGTCCGGTCGCGATCGCCGAGTACGCCGGCAAGAGCCTGCTGCTGGGGCTGTCGACCTTCCTCGGGTTCCTCGCCCTGGTCAGCCTGTCGCTGGCCATCCTCAACCTGTTGCCGATCCCCATGCTCGACGGGGGGCATCTGCTGCTCTACGCGATCGAGGCCATCAAGGGCGGACCGGTGGGCGCGGCCTTCGAGGAAGTCTTCGCCCGCATCGGGATCCTGGCGCTCGGGCTGTTGATGGTGGTGGTCTTCTACAACGACATCGCGCGGTTGATGCATTAGCACTGCTTGGGCCACAATAGCGCGGATTTACCTATTGCTCGGTGCGGCGACTCGTTCGCGCTCTGCCGGACCCGTTTTCGAAACCCATCCGCCTGACTAGGAAAGCCTTTCGGCATGACCATCACCCAACGCTGCACCTCCCTGGCGCTTGCCGCGCTGCTTCTCTTGCCTTCGCTGGCACAGGCATTCGAAATCACCGACATCCGGGTCGAGGGCTTGCGGACCATCTCGCCGGGGACGGTATTCACCTACATCCCCTACGAGGTCGGCGACGACTTCCAGGCCGGTGACAGTACACGCGTGGTCGAGGCGCTGTACGACACCGGCTTTTTCGAGGATGTCCAGGTGGGACGCGGGCCGGATGACGCGCTGCTGATCCGGTTGCAGGAACGCCCGACCATCACGGCGTTGGAGGTCAACGGCAACGAAAAGGTCGAGACCGAAAAGCTGCAGGAAGCCCTGAAGTCGATCGGTCTGGTTCAGGGCCGCGTGCTCGACCAGCGGGCGCTGGACAAGATGCAGACCGAGCTGCAGCGGGTCTACTACAGCCTGGGCCAGTACGGCGTGCAGATCGAGACCGAGGTCGAGGAACTCGAGGACAACCGCGTCTTCGTCAATATCGATATCTACGAGGGCAAGCCGGCCTCCATCCGCCGTGTGCGCATCATCGGCAACGAGGACTTCGACGAGGACGAGCTGCTCGACCAGTTCGAGTTGGGCCCGGTCTCCTGGTGGCGTTTCTGGTCGAGCGCCGATCAGTACTCCAAGCAGAAGCTGTCCGCGGACATCGAGCGCCTGCGATCGTTCTACCTCGATCGCGGCTACCTCAAGTTTTCGGTGGACTCCACCCAGGTGACCATCACGCCGGACAAGAAGGACATCGAGGTGGTGGTCAACATCACCGAGGGCGAGCGGTACACCGTCACCGACGTCACCTACAGCGGCAACATGCTCCTCAACGAGGAAACCCTCGAGGAGCTCACCCAGGTCGAGGTGGGAGAGTACTTCAACCGCCGCCAGGTGGTCGACACCAGTGATGCCATCGGCCGACGCATGGGCGACTACGGCTACGCCTTCGCACGGGTCGAGCCGCGCCCGGACATCGACGAGGCCGAGAAGACCGTCGTGGTCGACTTCAACCTCGAGCCGGGACGCCGCGTGAGCGTCCGCGAGATCGAGTTCAAGGGTAACTACAACACCAACGAGGTCGTCTATCGTCGCGAAATGCGGCAGATGGAGGGCAGCTGGTATGCCGGCGACAAGCTCGACCGCTCCAAGCAGCGCCTCGAGCGCCTGCCGTCGGTGCAGAACGTCGAGCAAGAGATCAAGCCCGTTCCCGAGGCGCCCGACCAGGTCGATATCGAGTACGACATCACCGAGCAGCTGTCCGGCTCGCTGACCGCCGGCGTGGGCTTCTCCCAGGCCGAGGGCGTGCTGTTCAACGTCGGTCTCAACCAGCCGAACTTCCTCGGTACCGGCAAGGAAGTGGGCTTCAACGTCGAGCGCAGCTCGTACCGCGAGTACTACCAGTTCAACTACCGCGACCCGTACTTCACCGTCAACGGCGTCAGCCAGGGCTTCGGGCTGTTCTACCAGAAGCAGGACGGCACCGAGCTGTCGCTGTCGCGCTACCTGGTCGACTCCTACGGCGGCAACATCAACTTCGGCGTGCCGCTCTCCGAGCTGACCTACGCGTCGATCGCCTTCGGTGTCGAGAGCCAGGAGATCAAGGCCACCACGCGTTCGCCCAGCTGGGTGACCGGCGAGGAAGACGGCGACCAGCCGGGGCCGGGCTTCGACGGCGAGCAGTACTTCACCTACACCATCCGGCCGTCCTGGCGCTACGATTCGCGCAACCGGCACATGTTCCCGACCGCCGGTCAGTACCACCGTCTCTCGGCTACATTGGCCGTGCCGGGTAGCGACCTGACCTACGTGAAGGGCGAGTACGACGGCGAGTTCTACCTGCCGCTGACCGACCTGTTCACCCTGCAGGCGCACGGCAACGTCGGCCAGATCAAGGCCTACGGCGACACCCAGAATGACTACTCGGGTGTCAGCCAGTACTACGACGGTGTGCCGCCGTTCCTGAACTACTTCACCGGCGGCATCCGTTCGGTGCGCGGTTACGAGGACTACTCGCTCGGCCCGCGCGACAACAACGACGATCCGATGGGCGGCACCTTCAAGCTCAACGGTGGTCTCGCGATCTACTCGCCGCTGCCGTTCCTGACCGAGCAGCGCGATTCGGTACGCATGTCGCTGTTCTGGGACGTGGGCAACGCCTATCGTGACCTGGAGAACTTCGAGGCCGATTCGCTGCGCCAGTCGGTGGGCGTGGGCCTGAGCTGGATCTCGCCGGTTGGCCCGCTGATGTTCAGCTTCGCCCAGCCGCTCAACGATGAGCCCGAAGACCGCACCCAGAGCTTCCAGTTCTCGATCGGCGCGTCCTTCTGACGAGGGTTGCCGGGGCTGTGGCATAATGTGCCGCCATGCAGGAGTGGGCATCACCGGTCGGTGATGCCCGTTCGGCCCGTTTCGGGCCTAGATGTTTCAGGAGATGACCGCGTGATTCGCTTGCTTCAACGATTCGCCTTGCTCACGATTGCGCTGCTCGCGCCCCTGGGCGCGCAGGCGGCCGATAACATCAAGATCGGTTTCGTCAATTCCTCGGTCCTGCTGGAGCAGGCCCCGCAGGCCGAACAGGCCAAGCAGAAGCTCGAGCAGGAGTTCTCCGCCCGCGAGGAGGAACTGCGGGGTCTGCGCCAGGAAGTCCAGGAGATGGAGAACCGTCTCAACCGCGACGGCGTGACCATGAACGAGGGCGACCGCGGCAATCTCGAGCGCGAGCTCAACCGCAAGCTGCGTGACTTGCAGCGCCAGCAGAGCAACTTCCGCGACGATCTCAACCTGCGCAAGAACGAGGAACTGGGCAAGTTGCAGCGCCTGGTGCTCGACGCCATCCGCGAGGTCGCCCGGGAGAAGGGCTACGACCTGGTGCTGTCCGAGGGCGTGGTCTACTCGGCCGATCGGGTCGAACTGACCCAGGACGTGCTCGACCGCCTCGAGCAGATGGGCCGCTGATCCGGCCCGGGCCCCACGCACGGTGAGTATTTCGGCCAGCACGAGCGCAACCATCGGCGAGATCGCCGACTGGCTTGATGCCCAGGCCTTGAACGAGGCCCCCGACGAGGCCGCTACCCGCATCACGGGAGCGGCCTCGTTGGCCTGTGCCGGCCCCGGTGACGTCAGCTACTACGACGGGGACCGCCGCAGTGCCAGCCAGGCAGCGGCCACCGGGGCCGGGCTGGTGTTGACCAACCGGGCCGGCCGCGAGCGGCTGCCCGACACGGCGATCTGCCTGTTGGTCGAACAGCCGCGCCTGGCGTTCGCCCGGCTGCTCGAACGGCTCTACGCGCGTCCACAGCAGCCGGCGGGCGTGCATGCCTCGGCCGTGGTCGACGAGACGGCCGTCATCGACGACACCGCGCGCATCGAGGCCCAGGTCACCATCGGTGCCGGCGCGCGCATCGGACCCCGTGCCGTGATCGGTGCGGGCAGCGTGATCGGAGCGAACGTGGCGATCGGCGAGGACACGCGGCTGCTCGCCCGGGTGACGGTGCTCGATGACAGCCTGATCGGGGCGCGCTGCGTGATCCAGCCCGGCGTGGTGATCGGCTCTGATGGCTTTGGTCTCGCCCAGGAAAACGGCGCCTGGCGGCGCGTGCCCCAGGTGGGGCGCGTGGTGATCGGCAACGATGTCGACATCGGCGCCAACACCACCATCGATCGCGGTGCGCTCGACGACACGGTGATTGCCGACGGCGTCAAGCTCGACAACCTGATCCAGATCGCGCACAACGTGCGCATCGGCGAGCATTCGGCGGTAGCCGGTTGCGCCGGGCTGGCCGGCTCGAGCGAGGTCGGTCGTCACTGCACCCTGGGCGGTGGCGTGGGCCTGGCCGGCCACCTGACCCTGGCCGACAACGTGCACGTCACCGGCATGTCGATGGTGACGCGCTCGATTCACCGGCCGGGCATCTACTCGGCCGGCACGCCCCTGGACACCAACGAGCGCTGGCATCGCAATGCCGCGCGATTCAAACAACTCGACCGGCTCGCACGCCGGGTCAAGCAACTGGAAAAACAGCTCGGTGAGACGCCGAGCCCTGAGGAAGACTCGTGAGCGAAGACAACACCATGATGGTGCAGGAGATCA
>NZ_SWAW01000003.1:14523-31306 GCF_005096345.1 Guyparkeria sp. SB14A
CCGCGCGATTCAAACAACTCGACCGGCTCGCACGCCGGGTCAAGCAACTGGAAAAACAGCTCGGTGAGACGCCGAGCCCTGAGGAAGACTCGTGAGCGAAGACAACACCATGATGGTGCAGGAGATCATGGAGCTCCTGCCGCACCGATACCCGTTCCTGCTGATCGACCGCGTGGTCGACTGGGCGCCCAACGAGTATCTGGTAGCGATCAAGAACGTCACCTTCAACGAGCCGTTCTTCCAGGGCCACTTCCCGGTCCGTCCCATCATGCCCGGCGTGCTGATCACCGAGGCGATGGCCCAGGCCACCGGCGTGCTCGCCTTCCGTTCCAACGGCGGCAAGCCCAAGGACAACGCCCTGTACATGCTGGTCGGACTGGACGACGTGACGTTCCGCCGCATGGTCGAGCCGGGCGACCAGCTCACCATCCGGGTCGAGATCAAGCGCATGGCCCGCGGCATGGGCATCTTCAACTGCACGGCGCACGTGGGCGACGAGCTGGCGGCGCGGGCCACGGTCAAGTGCGTGGCCAAGGAAGTGATCGAGTGATTCATCCCAGCGCGATCATCAGTGACGAGGCCCGTCTGCACGAGAGCGTGCAGGTCGGCCCCTTTGCGATCATCGAGGGCGAGGTCGAGATCGGTGCCAACACGGTCATCGAGTCCCACGCCGTGATCAAGGGGCCGTGCCGGATCGGGACGGACAACCACATCTTCAGCCACGCGGTGGTGGGCGAGGTGCCGCAGGACCTGAAGTTCGCCGGCGAACGCACCTTTCTCGAGATCGGCGATCGCAACCGCATCCGCGAGTTCTCTACCATCCACCGCGGCACCGCCGGTGGCGGCGGCCTGACCCGGCTGGGGTCGGACATCCTGGTGATGGCCTACGCGCACGTCGCCCACGACTGCCTGGTGGGTGACCACGTCATCCTGGCCAACGCCGCCTCGCTCGCCGGACACGTCGAGGTGGGCGAGCACGCCATCTTCGGCGGCTTCGCGGTCGCGCACCAGTTCTGCCACATCGGGTCGCATGCCTTCATCGGCGGCTTCTCCAAGGTGTCCAAGGACGTGGTGCCGTTCGTCATGGCCGACGGGGCGCGGGCACGGGCCATCGGCCTGAACAAGGAGGGGATGAAGCGGCGCGGTTTCTCGCCCGAGACCATCACGCTGCTCAACCGCTGCTTCCGCCAGCTGGTCAAGCGCCAGGGCGACGATCTGGTCTGGACCGAGTTCGAGCAGGCCGCCGAGACCGAGCCGGCCCTGGCCGAGATGCTCGACTTCATCCGCGAGAGCGAGCGCGGCATCACCCGCTGACCCCCATTCCAACGGCCAGGCACCGGCTTGCCTCGGCCCGAACCCCGCCGGTGCCATCCGGGGCCGGCCTTATCTACCCCGAACACGTCGTCCGACAACGCCATGACAGCCACGCATCCCGCCGAACGCATCGAACACGACAGCCTGGGCGAGGTCCGCCTGCCGGGCGACGCCCTCTACGGTCCACAGACCCAGCGCGCGGTCGACAACTTCCCGGTCAGTGGCCGGCCCATGCCGGTGGCCTTCATCGAGGCGCTGTGTCACCTGAAGGGCGCCTGCGCCCGTGGCAACCAGGCGATCGGCACGCTGGATGCCGGGCGTGGCGAGGCCATCACGGCCGTGGTCGACCGGCTGGTCGCGGGCCTGGCCGAGGGCCGGTTCCTCGAGGCGTTTCCGGTCGACGTCTACCAGACCGGCTCGGGCACCTCGAGCAACATGAACGTCAACGAGGTGATCGCCCATCTGGCGGGCGCATCGGCCGACGTGCACCCCAACGACCACGTCAACATGAGCCAGAGCTCCAACGACATGGTGCCGAGCGCGATTCGGGTGATGTCGGTGCAGCGTGTCGAGCAGGACATGCTCCCGGCGCTGGCGCACCTGGAGACCGTGCTGCTCGGGCGGGCCCGCAACCTGCGTGACGTGGTCAAGACGGGCCGCACGCACCTGATGGATGCCACCCCGGTGCGCTTCGACCAGGTACTCGAGGGTTACGTCGAGCAATTGCGCGGCTGGCGGCTCTCCCTCGAACAGGCCCGTGACCGCAACCTGGCCCTGCCACTGGGCGGCACGGCGGTGGGCACGGGGCTGAATGCGCCGCAGGGCTTTGCCGAGGCGAGCGTCGCGGCGCTCAATACGACGCTGGAGCGTGAGATTCCCTTCAGCCGCCTGGCGCAGCCGACCACCGGCATGAGCGTGCAGGACGACTCGCTCGCGCTCAGCTCCGCCCTGCGCGGGGTGGCGGTGTTCCTGCACAAGCTCGCCAACGACCTGCGCTGGATGAACAGCGGCCCGCTCGCCGGTCTCGGCGAGATCAGCCTGCCGGCGCTGCAACCGGGCAGCTCGATCATGCCGGGCAAGGTCAACCCGGTGGTGCCGGAGTCCGTGGCGATGGTCGCCGTGCAGGTCCAGGGGCTGGATCACGCCGTCGCCATGGCCGCCCAGTCGGGCAACTTCGAGCTCAACGTGATGTTCCCGCTGGTCGCGGCCAATCTCGACGAGATGATCACCCTCGCGGCCAACGCCTCGCGGATGCTGGCCGACAAGGCGATTGCCGGCTTTACCGTCAACCAGGAACGCATCGAGCGCGACCTGGCCGCCAACCCGATCCTGGTGACCGCGCTCAACCCCGTGATCGGCTACGAGGCCGGCGCGGCGATCGCCAAGCGCGCCTATGCCGAGGGACGGGCGGTGATCGACGTGGCCCGCGAGATGACCGACCTCGACGAGGCGCGCCTCACCGAACTCCTCGACCCGAAACGACTGACCGGCGAGGGTTAGCCCGACCGCGCGATCATCTCGGCGGCCAAGTCGGCCAGCCGGTCGAGCGCGCCGCCCGCGCCGAGGCGGTCCCGGATTTCCGCCAGGGCCGTCCGCTGTTCCCGGGCGCGGTCCGTGGTGAGGATCGATTCGAGGTCGTTAGCCAGCCGCGTCGGCGTCGCGTCGTGCTGGATGCGCTCCGGGACGGCTTCGCGGCCGAGGATGATGTTGGGCAGGCCGACGTGCTCGACCCGCACCAGCCGCTTTGCGAGGGCGTAGGTCAGGGCGTTGCTGCGATAGGCAATCACCTGGGGAGTACCGATCAGGGCCGCCTCGAGCGTCGCGGTGCCGCTGGCGATCAGCAGGGCGTCGCTCGCCGCCATCACCTGCCGGGCGCCGCCCTCGGTGACCGTCAGTCGATCACGCAGGGCCGGCGACGGGCCTGCCGCCTCGATCTGCGCGGCCAGCCACTCCGGGTCGATCGATCCGGCGCGCGGCAGCAGAAAGCGCCGCGCGGGACTGGCCGCCAATAGCTGCTCGGCGGTGGCGAGGAATATTGGCAGCAGCCGCTCGATCTCGCCGCGACGACTGCCGGGCAGCAGGCCAATGGTCGGCTCGTCATGGATCGACAGGGCGCGCCGAGCCTTGTCGCGATCCGGCGCCTCGCGATCGATCAGGTCGAGCAACGGGTGACCGACCTGCGTGGTGGGCAGGCCGTGCTGGGCGAACAGCGGCACCTCGAAATCGAACAGCACGGCCATGTGATCGGCGTAGCGGTCAAAGTGCCGTGCCCGACCGGCTCGCCAGGCCCAGACCTGCGGGGCGACGAAGAACAGGACCGGGATGCCGCGCGCCTTGGCGGCCTTCGCCAGGCGCTGGTTGAATTCCTGAAAGTCGATCGCGATGACCAGGTCGGGCCGATCGCGGTCCAGTGCCTCGACCAGGGTGTTCATCGCCGCGCGCAGTTGGCCGTAGTGGCGCAACACCTCGACCAGGCCCATCACCGAGACCTGGTCCAGGTCGACGATCGTGTCGATGCCGGCGGCGCGCGACTGCGTCCCACCCAGGCCGAAGGCGGTCAGGCCGGGCAGGCGCGCGATTAGGCGGGGCATCAGCTCGGCGGCGTACATGTCGCCGGAGGCCTCGCCGGCGGCAATCAGGATGCGCGGTTGAGCATGGCCCGCTCGAGCATGACGATGGGTCTCGGAATCCAAGCAGCCCCCGGAAACATAGGTGGTAACAACGAATGGGCGCGAGTATGCCGCAAGCCGACTTGTTTGACGATCTGGACCACGCGGGCTGTTACTGCGGCGTCGACGAGGCCGGGCGCGGTCCGCTGGCCGGTCCGGTGGTCGCCGCCGCCGTGATCCTCGACCCGGCCCGCCCGATCCGGCTGCTCGACGATTCCAAGAAGCTCACCGAGCGCCGCCGCGAGGCGCTGTTCGACGAGATCCTCGAGCACGCCGCCGGCTGGGCGATTGCCGAGGCGAGCGTCGCCGAGATCGACGAGCTCAATATCCTGCACGCCTCGATGCTCGCCATGCGGCGGGCCGTGCTCGCCCTGCTCGACGACGGGCACGCCCTCGACCGCGCGCACATCGACGGCAATCGCTGCCCCGAGCTGCCGGTGCTGGGCCGGGCCCTGATCGGCGGGGACGCCTCCGACCCGGCGATCGCCGCCGCCTCCATCCTGGCCAAGGTCACCCGCGACCGGCAGATCGTCGCGCTGGATGCCGAGCATCCCGGTTACGGTCTGGCGCGGCACAAGGGCTATCCCACCCCCGCCCATCTCGCCGCGCTCGCGGAACTGGGCCCCAGCCCGATCCACCGTCGCTCCTTCGCCCCGGTGCGACGCCTGCTGGTCTGACCTTCCTCGTCTGACCTTTTCTTCGATCGTCAGCCGCTGCGCTCGCGCAGGGCGACGAATTCCTCGTAGCGGCCGAGAAACAGGTCGGTCAGCGCTGGGTCGAACTGCCGGCCACGCTCGGTCGTGAACAGCTCGCGGATCGCCCCGTCCTCCCAGGCCGGCTTGTAGGCGCGGGCGAAGGAGAGCGCGTCGAACACGTCGGCGATTGCCACCACCCGCCCCTCGATCGAGATGGCCTCGCCCGACAGGCCGCGCGGGTAGCCGTTGCCGTCCCAGCGCTCGTGGTGCTCGTGGGCAATCGTGGCCGCGGCCTGCAGCAACGGCCGGCCCGAGGCCTTGAGGATGCCGTGGCCGAGGTGCGTGTGCGACTGCATCTCGCGGAACTCCTCGTCGGTCAGGCGCCCGGGCTTGTTCAGGATCCGGTCGGGGATCGCGATCTTGCCGACGTCGTGCAGCGGGGCGGCCTGGTGGATCGAGGTGACGTGATGCTCGGGCAGGCCGGCGAGCGTCGCCAGGTGCCGGGCGTAGGCGGCCACGCGGGCAACGTGGTTTCCGGTTTCCTCCGAACGGGCCTCGCAGAGCTCGCCGAGCAGGCGCACCAGATCGGTCTGGGTCGATTCCAGCTCCTGGTTCAGGCCGCGGATCTGCTTCAGACCGTCGTCGACCTGCTGCTCGAGCTGCTGACGAAAGGCGCGCTGCACGTCGGCGAGCTGCGCCTTGTAGCCCTGCATGAACCAGCTGATCACCGCGAGGAAGAACAGTGCGGTCCACTGCGCGCCCAGGGCGATGTCCGTGTACATCAGCGGGTAGAGCCCGACCCAGTGCAGGCTGTAAACACCGGCCACCAGCGCGAGGAAACTCGCGTCCCACAGGATCAGGCTGCGCGGTCGCTCGACCAGGAAGGCTGCGATCGGCGGGAAGAGCAGCATCCAGAGGATGTCGAAGCTCTCGAGCTGGCCGATGAAGGCGAAGCTGATCATGTAGGGCATCAAGGCCGCGAGATACCAGCGCTTGGCGACCCGCCACCCCCAGCGCGACGCCACGGCCCAGCTCGCCGCCACCGCGGCCAACATCAGGGCATGCACCAGGGAGAACACCGGGCGCTCGATGACCAGGTTGGCTACCAGCGAGATCAGCAGGAGCGCCACGTTGACCAGAAGAAACCGGCGAAAGGGCAGGGCGGGATCGGGCTGCGCCATCGATGGACCGCGTGATGGGTCGGTTGCGGCGGTGGAGGGGGTGTTCGGCATGTGGGCAGCGCGTGGCAGAGGGAGGATGGGGCGAGTGTTGGCCAGCGAAGCGGTCAGATCAAGTATTCGATCGCCGGCTCGCGCGAGAGAAAGCCGGTCGGCGACGCCGATGCCCCGTAGGCACCCGACTGCAGTACCGCGATGCGATCGCACGGGCCGAGTGGCGGCAGCGACTGGTTCTTGCCCAGCACGTCCAGCGGCGTGCACAGCGGGCCGGCCAGGTCGACCGTTTCGCTCGCCGGCACGTCGAGCCGATCGGCGGCCACCAGCGGCCAATTGCGCCGCAGCACCGCGCCGAGGTTGCCCGACAGGGCGAGGTGGTGGTGCATGCCGCCGTCGCAGACGAGGAAGGTGGTGCCACGAGAGACCTTGCGGTCGACCACCTGCGTGAGATAAACGCCGGCACCGGCGACCAGGAAGCGCCCGATTTCCAGGCGCGTGACGATCCGCCGGCCGCCGGCCTCGCCCAGCCTGTCGAGCTCGTTGGCGAGCCGCGCGAAGGCCGGTGCCAGGGCATCGAGGTCCAGCGGGCGGTCGCCGGGGTGATAGCGACCCCCAGGCCCGGGCCGATGATCAGCTCCTCGGGCGTGAAGCCGGTGGCCTCTTGCCAGTCGCGCAGCAGGTCGGTCCAGGCGTTCAGGGTCGCGGCGATCGCCTCGGCGTCCAGGCTCTGCGAGCCGGCGAACAGGTGCAGCCCGACGAGATCGATGCCGCCCTCGGCAAGCCGGTCGCGCTGCTCGAGCAGCGCGGGGATCGCCTCGCTGTCGATGCCGAACGGCCGGGCACCGCCGCCCATGTGCATGCCCGACCCCTTCAGCGCGAACGGCGGGTTGACGCGCAGCGCCACCCGGGCGCGTCGGCCGAGGCGGCGCGATTCGGTCAGGATGCGCTCGATCTCGCCGACCGACTCGGTGTTGATGGTGATGCCCGCCTCGATGGCGAAGCGATGCTCGGCCCGCGACTTGGCCGGCCCGGCGATCGAGAGCCGCTGCGCGTCGTTCGCGACGTCGCGGGCCAGTTGCATCTCGGCGAGCGAGGCGCAATCGAAGCCGTCGACCTGCTCGGCGAGGTGGCGCACCAATGGCGGGAAGGGGTTGGCTTTTATCGCGTAGTGGATGCCGATCGAGGCCGGCAGGACCGCGCGCAGCGAGGCGACGGACGCATCGAGGCAGCGTCGGCTGTAGAGGTAGGCCGGCGTCTGCGCCACGCGTGCGGAAAGCGGCTGGCCATCGATCGAGAGGTGGCCGTTTTCCCGGCCCCAGCAGTCGGCCAGCGGGCCGAGCGTCTGATCGAGGACCTCGTGGCCGTTGCAGGGCGTGGTTTCGTCACGTCTCGCCATGGATCAGTGCCTCTCCCCGGTGTTGTCTGCGTTGCCAGTATTGCCTGTCGTGTCCAGCAGGGCCTGCCGGTCGAACTTGCCGTTGGCCGACCGGGGCAGGGCGGCGTGCGCGACGATCGCCGCCGGCTGCTGGTAGGGCGCCAGATGCAGGCGCAGGTGATGGCGCAGCGCCTCGATGTCCGCGCGGTCCGGGGCGACGTGCAGAACCAGTCGCTGGTTGCCGCTTTCCGGATCGGACACGCCCACGGCGACCGCCTCGTCGATCCCCGCGACCGCGTGGGCGACCGACTCGATTTCCTCGGGGCTGATGCGAAAGCCGGCCACCTTGATCTGCTCGTCGAGTCGACCCGCGAAGTACAGGCGTCCCGCCTTATCCATGCGCACGCGGTCGCCGCTGAAAACCACGCGTTCGGCCGCCTCGTCCGGCCAGCCGGTCGGTGGGGCACGGAAGCGTTGGGCGCTCGCCTCGGGATCGTTGATGTAGCCCCGGGTTACCAGCGGCCCGCCCTGGACCAGTTCGCCGGTCTCGCCGGCACCCAGCAAGCGGCCGTCGGCATCGACCAGCCCGATGGTGGTACCCGGCAGCGGGTAGCCGATCGAATCGGGGTGTGCGTCGACTTCATCGGGCGGCAGGAAGGTGGCGCGAAAG
The DNA here is from genome assembly GCF_005096345.1 of Guyparkeria sp. SB14A. Lineage (NCBI taxonomy): Bacteria > Pseudomonadati > Pseudomonadota > Gammaproteobacteria > Chromatiales > Thioalkalibacteraceae > Guyparkeria > Guyparkeria sp. SB14A. The sequence goes on from NZ_SWAW01000003.1 coordinate 22,422, forward strand.
GCCTCGGTCAGGCCGTACATCAGGAACAGTTGCGTGGCCGGGCGTGCCTCGCGCAGTCGGCGCACGGCCGCGGTCGGCAGGGCCCCGCCGGAATTGGTCAGCACGCGCAGGGCCGGGGCCTCGCTCAGCCAGGGCTGGCGCGACAGCGGCACCAGCAGGCCCGGGGTGCCGGCGAACACGGTCACCTGCTCGCGCAGCAGGGGGCGCTTGAGGTCGGCGGGTAGCAGGTAGTCGTCGAGGTAGACCGCCGCCCCGACGGAAAGCCCGGTGCTGACCTGTGAGAAGCCGTAATCGAAGGCCAGCGGCAGCATGGCGGCGATTACGTCGTCCTCGCGCAGGCCGAGGTAGTCGGCGACCACCTCGGTGCCTGCGTCCAGATTGCCCTCGCTGACCATCACGCCCTTGGGCAGGCCGGTGCTGCCGGAGGTGAAGAACAGCATGGCCAGACGGTCGGGGAATCGACCGGTCTCGCGGGGTGGCAGACCAACCGCGCCGTTGGCATCGGGTGAGGGCAGACCCTGCGGGGCATCGACACCGGCGGCCCACCAGCCCCAGTCGGCCTCGAATGCGCTCTGCCCGTAACTCCGTAACCGGGCCCGATCGGCGAGCAGGCCGCGTGCCTCGCAGCGGGCGAGTTGATGGTCGACCTGCTCGGGCTTGAGCCCCGGGTGGGCCGGGGCGGGCACGATGTCCTCGGCCAGCATGGCGAGCAGCCAGACCACCGTGTCGACCGACTTGCCCGCCCAGAGCACCACCCGGTCGCCCGCGGCGAGATCGAGTCCGCGCAGCGCCGCCCGCGCGGCCTGAAGTCGACCGGCCAGCTCGGCGTAGTCCAGCCACTGGTGCCGGTCACCCACTGCGCGAGCGCGCGGGCGATCGCGTGCCTGCCGGTCGATGGTGGAGATGAGCGCGATGGGCATGGGCGGCGGGTCTTGGGCAGTGTCCCGGGGGGACAGGTATACTCTGCGGTCTTTGGACTGGGCGACCGTTGCAAGCGGGCGATCGTCGACGGGCGTTTGTCCGATCGGTTTTTACCCGTTCGGGATCGCGCGGGACGGCGCGACAGCCGGTCCAACGCGGACCGCGCATTTTAGCACGCCCCGCCGGGCACTCGGCGGGACACAACCGGCCGTCGCCATCGCGGCGGCCCGCGTTTTTGGAACCACAGGTATGGCAGGCAACACCTTCGGCACGCTGTTTCGGGTCACGACCTTCGGCGAATCCCACGGACCGGCGCTCGGCGCGATCGTCGACGGCTGTCCGCCGGGACTGAAGCTCTCCGAGGCCGACCTGCAGGCCGACCTCGACCGCCGCCGGCCGGGCACCTCGCGCCACACCACGCAGCGTCGCGAGCCCGATCAGGTGCGCATCCTCTCAGGCGTGTTCGAGGGCGAGACCACCGGCACGCCGATTGGTCTCTTGATCGAGAACGTCGACCAGCGCTCCAAGGACTACTCCAAGATCGCCGAGCAGTTCCGGCCGGGACACGCCGACTACAGCTACCGGCAGAAGTACGGCGTGCGCGACTACCGTGGCGGCGGGCGCTCCTCGGCCCGCGAGACCGCCATGCGCGTGGCTGCCGGCGCGATCGCGAAAAAGTGGCTGAGCGAGACGCACGGGGTGACCGTGCGCGGGCATCTCTCCCAGCTCGGCCCCATCGTGCTCAACGACCACTGCTTCGACTGGGCGGCGGTGGGCGAGAACCCGTTCTTCTGGCCCTGCGCCGATCAGGTGGCCGAGCTCGAGACCTTCATGGACGACCTGCGTCGTTCGGGCGATTCGGTCGGCGCCAAGGTCACCGTGCGTGCCGAAGGCTGTCCGCCGGGGTGGGGCGAGCCGGTGTTCGATCGTCTCGATGCCGACATCGCGCATGCCCTGATGGGTATCAACGCGGTCAAGGGCGTGGAGATCGGTGACGGGTTCGACTGCGTGGCCGCGCGCGGCACGGCATTCCGCGATGAGATCACGCCCGAGGGGTTTCTCTCCAACCACGCCGGTGGCGTGCTCGGCGGCATCTCCAGCGGGCAGGACATCGTCGCGCATCTCGCCTTGAAGCCGACCTCGAGCATCCGCCTGCCCGGTCGCAGCGTCGACAAGCAGGGGGAGGCCACCGAGGTGGTCACCACCGGGCGCCACGACCCGTGTGTGGGCATCCGCGCCACCCCGATCGCCGAGGCGATGCTGGCGCTCACTCTGATGGATCACGCCCTGCGCCAGCGCGGGCAATGCGGTGATCTCGCCACCGACACGCCGGTCATCCCGGCCGGGGACGGCTCGACACCCGGCCGATGAGCATGGCCCCGGCAGGACAGGGCGGGGTGGCGCGCCTCAACCCGATCCGGCTCGGCTACTTCGCCTTCTTCCTGGGGCTGGGGATCTACCTGCCCTATTTCAGTCCCTACCTGATCGAACAGGGATTCGGTCCCGACACGGTCGGGGCGATGCTTGCCATGGTGATGGCCGCCAAGCTGGTCGCGCCACCGCTACTCGGCTGGGTGGTCGACCACAGTGGTCGGGTGATCGTCTGGCTGATCGCCACCGCCGTGATCAGCGCCGTGCTGGCCGTGGGGTTGGCGCTGCTCGCCGGCATCGAGGCGGGGCTGGTCGGCTGGATGCTCCTGCTGGTGGCCTTCGGTTTCTTCTGGCAGCCGCTGCTCTCGCAGCTCGACGTGGCCGCGCTGCGCCTGACCGGCCCGGCCCCCGAGCGCTACCCCGCGTTGCGCGCCTGGGGCTCGATCGGTTTCATCGTCGCCTCGGTGGGGTTGGGCGCACTGATCGATCGCATCGGCCTGGGTGCCGTGCCCTGGCTGATGGCCGCGGCCCTGGTCGCCCTGGCGGTGGTGTTGTGGCGCGTCCCCGAGCCGGGCGTGCCGCCCGATACCGGCGCGCGCCCCGTCTCGATCCGCGATCGGCTCCGCGAACCGGCCATGCTGGCATTCTTCGCCGGCTCGTTCCTGATCAACCTCTCCCACGGCGTCTACTACGCGTTCTTCTCCGTGCACCTGGCCGAGCTGGGCTACTCGGCCACGGCCATCGGGTTGCTGTGGGCGCTGGGCGTGGTCGCCGAAATCGTGCTGTTCTTCGCCTTGCCGGGGTTGCGCAATCGCTTCGCGCCCCTGTTCCTGATGCTGCTCGCCATCGGCCTGATGGCGCTGCGCTGGTGGCTGATCGGCTACCAGGCCGACGTGCTCGGCTGGCTGCTGTTCGCCCAGCTGCTGCACGCGGCCAGTTTCGGCATGACCCACGCGGTGGGCATCTGGGTGATCGATCACCAGTTCCCGGGCCGAGCCCACGCCCGCGGCCAGGCGATCCTGTCGGCGGCGAGCTACGGCGGTGGCGCGGCGCTCGGCCTGTACCTCGCCGGTCTGCTCTGGGGTAGAGTGGAGCCCGGCCCGGCCTTTGCCGCCATGACACTCGCCAGCCTGCTGGCGTTTGCCCTGATGCTCGCCGCCCGGCGGGTGGTGCGCTGGTCGCCGGGCGAGCGCGAGGTGGCCTGAATCCAGGCCGGCTTGCGGACGACCCAACGCTGCACGAGGACGCCGTGACACAGAATCCAGCCAGGGACAGCGCGCTTGCAGCCAGCGTCGCCGCGGCCGACTGGTACCGCGGGCCGGTCGGCCGGCTGGTGGCTGCCGATCTCGCCGCCATGCTCGCCCGGCGGGCGGAGACGGCCTTTGGCTATCACGCGCTGGTGTTGGGCGAGGCCGGGCTGGAGATCGAGCGGCGTTTCGGCTGGGCGCGGCAGTTGCGTATCGATCACCGCGTACTCGCCGGTCCGCCGGGTGCCGGCGCCGGTGGGCGGTCGGGGGCGTTGCCGGTCGAGCTCGATGCCCTGCCGATCGAGAGCGAGGCGGCCGACCTGGTGATCGCGTTGCACGTGCTCGAGGACCGGCGCAATCCGCACGAGATCCTGCGCGAGATCGACCGGACCCTGCGCCCCGAGGGGCGGCTGCTGATCGTCGGCCTCAATCCGGCGAGCCTACTGCACCTGCGTTCGCGCTTCTGGCCCGGCTGCCACGCACCGTTGGCGCTGGGTCACCACCATCCCACCTGGCGGGTGGTCGACTGGCTGCGCGTGCTGGGCTACCGCATCGAGGCGATCGAGCCGGTCGGCGGGGTGATCCCGTGGTGTCGCGAGACGGCCTACCAGCGAGGCGAACGCCCGCGGCGCTGGAGCGCCGAGTGGGCCTGGTTCCTCAATGGCCTGTACGTCATTGATGCGACCCGGCGGGTGGCGCGGCCCAGCCGACCCAAGCCCGCGTTTCGCCTGGCCTCTCTGGTCGGTCAGCCCGTGCGCGGCGAGGTTGCCGGCCTGCGCCGCCATTCGTCCACTCTTCAGCGATAAGTTAGCCATCATGGATCACGCCCCGAACGAGAGCCCCACCCGCCGCAAGGTGGTACACGCCTGGACCGACGGGGGGTGCCGCGGCAACCCCGGCCCCGGTGGCTGGGGGGCGGTGCTGCGCTTCGGCGAACACGAACGCGACCTGTGGGGCGCGGACACCGAGACCACCAACAACCGCATGGAACTGACCGCGGCGATCGAGGCGCTCGAGGCGCTCAAGGAACCCTGCGAGGTGCACCTGACCACCGACTCGCAGTACGTGCGCCAGGGGATCACCGAGTGGATCCACAACTGGCGGCGACGCAATTGGCGTACGGCGGCCGGCAAGCCGGTCAAGAACGCCGATCTCTGGAAGCGCCTCGAGCAGGCGGCGGGTCGACACCACGTGCATTGGCACTGGACCCGCGGGCACGTTGGCCACCCGGAAAACGAGCGCGCCGACCAGCTCGCCAACCGGGCCATGGACGAGGCGGCCGCCGGCTGACAACCGCGTCGCGTTCATGGGCGATCGGGGTAATACTCTCCTGGGGGTTTCCCCTCGGGTGGGTGGTTCACGGAGCGAAGGAGGGCGGCAATGAGCGAGGAGTCCCGATCGAGCCAGTCATGGCATGCCGAGTCGCCCGATGCGGTGTTGGCAGGGCTCGAGACACGCCCCGATGGTCTGGCGTCCGCCGAGGTGACCGAGCGCCGCGAACGCTTCGGCGCCAATCGCCTGCCCGAGGCCCCGCGCCCGCCCGCCTGGCGGCGCCTGCTGCGCCAGTTCCACAACATCCTCATCTACGTCCTGCTGGGCGCGGCCGCCGTGACGGCCGTGCTGGGGCACGGTATCGACACCGCCGTCATCCTGGCGGTGGTGCTGGCCAACGCGCTGATCGGGTTCATCCAGGAAGGCCGCGCCGAGCAGGCCATGGACGCCATCCGTCACATGCTGGCCCTCAAGGCGGCCGTGGTGCGCGACGGCCAGCGCCAGGCGATCCCGGGCGATGAGCTGGTGCCGGGCGACATCGTGCTGCTGGAGGCGGGTGACCGGGTGCCGGCCGACCTGCGCCTGCTCGAGGTCCACGACCTGCATGTCGACGAGGCGGTATTGACCGGCGAATCGCTTGCCGAGGAAAAGGCGGCCGAGGCGGTCGAGGCCGACACCCCGCTGGGCGACCGTCGCTCGATGGCCTACAGCGGCACCCTGGTGACCCGTGGGGCGGCCCGTGGCGTGGTCACGGCCACCGGGACCCACACCGAGCTGGGCCGGATCTCCGGACTGATCGCGGGCGTGCAGACCCTGACCACGCCATTGCTCGAACAGATGAACCGCTTCGGTCGCTGGCTGACGGCCGTGATTCTCCTGGGCGCCGGTCTGATTCTCGCGCTGGGCGTCTGGTGGCGGGGAATGGCATTCGAGGAGACCTTCATGGTCGTGGTCGGATTGTCGGTCGCGGCCATCCCCGAAGGCCTGCCGGCCGTACTGACCATCACCCTGGCCGTCGGCGTGCAGGCGATGGCCCGCCGGCAGGCGATCGTCCGGCGCCTGCCGGCCATCGAGACCATCGGCTCGGTCTCCGTGATCTGTACCGACAAGACCGGCACGCTGACCCGCAACGAGATGGCGGTCTCCGAGGTGGCGCTCGCCGCGGCGACCTTGACGATCACCGGCGAGGGGTATGCAACCCGCGGCGAGGTGTTGCTCGACGGCCATCCGGCCGGGCCGTCGACGCCGGCGTCATTCGACCGACTCGCGCGCACGGCGTTGCTGTGCAACGACGCCCACCTGCGCAGCGACGAGGGCAGCTGGCAGGTCGAAGGTGACCCCATGGAAGGGGCCTTGCTGGCGATGGCCGGGCGGGCCGGCCTGGATCTGCGGGAGGAACGGGCGCGCTGGCGGCGCAATGACGCGATCCCCTTCGACGCGGCGCACCGCTTCATGGCGACCCTGGACCACGATCACGAGGGTCATGCGGCCATCTCGGTCAAGGGCGCCCCCGAGGCGGTGCTGGCGATGTGCGACCGGCAGGCCGCCGACGGGGACGAGACCGAGCCGCTGGACCACGCGTTCTGGGCCGAGCGGGCCGAAGCGCTGGCCGGCGAAGGTCAGCGGGTGTTGGCCCTGGCCTGGCGCCCGGTCGAGCCGTCGCAGACCGTGCTCGAGCGGTCCGAGGTGGGCGATGGGCTGATCCTGCTGGGGCTGGTGGGGCTGTCCGACCCGCCCCGCCCCGAGGCGATCGAGGCGGTGGCCGAATGCCGGCGGGCGGGCATTCGCGTCAAGATGATCACCGGCGATCACGCCGGCACGGCCCGCGCGATCGCCGCCCGGGTTGGACTCGAGCGACCGGATCGCTCGCTGACCGGCGCGGAGATCGAGCACCTGTCGGATGCCGAGCTGATCGAACGCGTCACCGACGTCGACGTGTTCGCGCGTACCAGCCCCGAGCACAAGCTGCGTCTGGTCGAGGCCCTGCAGGCGCTCGGCCAGAGTGTCGCGATGACCGGCGACGGGGTGAACGATGCCCCGGCCCTCAAGCGCGCCGATGCCGGGATTGCCATGGGGCGCAAGGGCAGCGAGGCGGCCAAGGAGGCCGCCGATCTCGTGCTGGTCGACGACAATTTCGCCTCGATCGTGGCGGCCGTCCGCGAGGGCCGGACCGTCTACGACAACATCAAGAAGGTGATCAGCTGGACCCTGCCGACCAATGCCGGCGAGGCGCTGACCATCATCGTGGCCCTGCTGGCCGGCCTGACCCTGCCGGTAACACCCATCCAGATCCTGTGGATCAACCTGGTCACCGCGACCACGCTGGGGCTGGCGCTCGCCTTCGAGCCCAGCGAATCGAGCGTGATGAATCGCCCGCCACGACCGCGCAACGAGCCGGTCCTCACCGGCGGCTGGCTGATCTACATCGCGCTGGTGGCGCTGGTCTTTCTCGCGGCGGTCTTCGGCGTCTACCACCACGCGATCGCGCAGGGATATTCCCTGGAACTGGCCCGCACCATGGCGATGAACACCCTGGTGGTGCTCGAGATCTTCCAGCTGTTCTTCATCCGCAACCTGCACGGCTCGTCGCTCAGCCTCGACCTGATTCGCGGCACGCGTCCCGTCTGGCTGGCGGTGATCGTCGTCACGCTCGCGCAGTTGCTGGTGACCTACCTGCCGGCCATGCAGGGGGTGTTCGCCACCGAGGCCGTGCCGCTGGCCGACGGCCTGTTGATCCTCGCGGTCGGGGTGGCCTCGTTCGCCCTGATGGAGGTCTACAAGGCCGTCACCCGTCACATTGTCGGCGGGGTGGGCTGAGCGCCCGTCGCGGGAATTGCTACCATGGGCGTGGGATTGTCTGCGCCTCGGCGTAGCCAGTGATATACCGCCACTGACAGGAATGATTTTCGATGAGGTCTTGGTTATCGCGCAACGTGGGCCGATTGGTCCTCCTGCTGCTTGCCCTATTGCTGTTTGGCTGGGTGTTGAGCGGCGATGACAACGGCGGTGAGGTCGACACGCCCGAGCGCAGCACCACGGTGAAGGTCGGCCTTACCGGCAGTCATGCCGAGTCGGTCGAGCGGGTATTGCAACTCCAGGGGCAGGCCGAACCCGAGCAGGTGGTTCGAGTGCGGGCCAAGACGGGCGGCGAGGTCGCCGAGACTCCGGTGGAGGAAGGCGCGGTAGTCGAGGCCGACCAATTGCTCGCGCGGTTGACGCTGGATGACCGTCCCGCGCGGTTGAGCGAGGCCAAGGCCGCCGAACGGCGTGCCCAGGGTGATTACGATGCGGCGAGCCGACTGGCCGACCAGGGCTTTCAGGCGCGGCTGGCCGCCGAGCGCGCCCGTGCCGAACTCGAGGCCGCGCGGGCGCGGGTGGCCGCCATCGAGCTCGATATCGAACACACGGCAATCCCGACCCCGATCGCCGGGGTGCTCAATCGGCAGATCGCCCGAGTCGGCGACGTGGTCGCGGCGGGCGAACCGGTCGCCGAGATCGTCGAGAACAACCCCCTGCGCGCCGTGGTGCGCATCCCGCAGCACCGTATCCACGAGGTCGAGGAAGGACAGGCCGCCCGGGTGACCTTCCTGGATGGCCAGGTTCGGGAGGGTACGGTGCGTTACGTCTCGACCGTCGCCGAAGACGAGACACGGACCTTCCGGGCGCGGGTGGAGGTGGCCAACCCCGACCGCAACCTGCCGTCGGGCACCAGCGTCACGGTCGAGATTCCCGTCGAGGAGGTGCGTGCGCATGCCATTTCTCCGGCGCTGATCTCGCAGAGCGAGTCGGGCGAACTGGGCGTCAAGATCGCCGTGGACGGAGCGGCGGATGAACTCGAGGCCCGCTTCGTGCCGGTCACGCCGATCCGCGCCGATGCCGAGCAGGTCTGGGTGACCGGCCTGGACGACACGGTCCGCCTGATTTCGCTGGGCCAGGGCTTCGTGCGTGACGGCGATGTCATCGAGGTGGTGCCCACGGCGGAGGGTGAGCGGTGAACGGATTGCTTGCCGCGTTGTTCTCCCGCTCGCGCAGCGTACTGCTGGTCCTGCTGGCGCTGTTGGCCGCCGGCGGGAC